>JAQXSC010000076.1 GCA_029218825.1 Oscillospiraceae bacterium
GATTTTGTAGGATAATTAACTTATCAAATGATAAGGAGAATGTTCAATGGACAGAAATAGTAATATTAAAGATGAAACACAAAAATATCTGCAATTTTGTACTCAGAGAAAAAATCTTGATAGTAAAACTATAAAATCATACTCTATAGATTTAAGACAGTTTACAGAGTTTATTAGTGAAAATAATCTATTCTGGATTAGTAAAAGTTCTATCGAAAATTACATAGACTCATTGCATAACACCCTTAAGCCAAAAAGTGTTAAAAGAAAAATTGCCTCTCTTAAGGCGTTTTTTCACTATCTTGAGATTGAGGAGATAATAGAAATTAATCCATTTCACAAAATACAGATAAAGTACAAGGAGCCATTTATTTTGCCAAAGACTATTCCTCTTAAAACCATTGAGAAAATCATGAACTATGCCTATCTGGAACGAAAAAGACAAACTTCCTCCTACGGAAGAAAGGTTGCTCTACGCAATACACTCATTTTAGAATTACTCTTTGCCACAGGAATGAGAATATCCGAGCTTTGCAGTCTTACCAATGCACAAATCGATTTCAATGACTACATAATCAAAATCTACGGTAAAGGCTCAAAAGAACGCCTGATTCAAATTTGCAATAAAAATGTTCAAAATCTTCTGGACGAATATCGCCGTGAGTTTGATTTTGAACTTAAGAATTACAACTATTTCTTTATCAACAGATTGTGCAACAGACTTTCAGAACAGTCTGTTCGCAATATGATAAATTCTTACTCAAAAAGTGCAGGAGTTTCTATTCATATTACGCCACATATGTTCCGTCATTCATTTGCAACTCTCCTGCTTGAAGAGGATGTTGACATTAGATATATTCAGCAAATGCTGGGTCACAGTTCCATTACAACAACACAGATTTACACTCATACAAGCATCAACAAACAAAAGAATATTCTTTCTACCAAACATCCAAGAAACAAGTTTGAAATTGTAATATGATAAAAGCCCTGCGAGCTTTTTGGACTCACAAGGCACCAGAATAATTTATTCATTTTTATCAAAATCATTTTCTATTACATCGGAGATAAGGTTTGAAAAGTCAACAGTATTTTTTGAAGTAATAACAGGTTTTCCTGTTCTTTCCTCAATATCTTTTCGTGCATTTCCGGCGACTTCTCCGCCCTCTTTTGCAACACTTCTGTTTTCAGAAAATGATTGAGGATTTTTCTCTTTAGAAATCTCAGTTGTAGTAGCTTCTGCCAACATATTTAGTACTAACTCAAGGGTACTCATATTATCTCTCAAGTTTTCCTTTTTCAATCCTTTTAGATTTTTATACTGCCGTGTTGTCATTCCTGACCATGCTTTTGTAATTTCATCAGTCAGAATTGCATATTCTACACCCTGCTTTACACCACGAGAATCCCATTCATCTGTAAGCTCTTTTCTCACCTGTATAGCCTGAAGTCTTTGATTTATCCACTCTCTGCTATACCCTTTTTTCAGATATGTTTCAAGGGCTCGCTCTATGGTAAGTTCAGGGTCTATGGTTTCATCAATTCTCTCACGTCCTACTTCTGCAAGCCACATTTTAAAAGGTTCAGCTTTTGGCGACGGGATTGACTGTATTATTCTTAGAAGCTGCTCTGTATTTGCAACATCGGTTTTGTAATTTTTACCGTCCTTAGGAGACGGCATTTTCAGTTGGTGACAACTTGACACCAACTCACTGCTTTCGTCCTTTAAACGTTGTTTTAGCTTATTCCAATATTTACGAGCAATATCGTAACTTGGCTGGTCGGTTAATATTTGAATAACATCAACTATGGAAAAATACCATTCTTCCTCCGACTCATTCCACGCAGTACGAATCTTTTTATCTTCAAAAATTTGTATTTTATTTTCTTCACTCATATATGTTCACCTACTTCTAAACTAAAAATATTATAGCAGACTGAATTTGTAAATTCAATCTATTAGGCTTTATAGAGATAAGAATTGTTCATAATTAAGGTCGAATATAATCTCTAATTCATAACCTCGTGATACTTTCACTTCTCTTATGAGCTGACAGGCTATCATTTTCTTCTGCTCCATTGTTGAGTTGTCAAATTCGTCTGCCCATGTTCTGAACTGTGAATAATAAAAATCAAGCTTGCCCATCGCATTTTGCTGATTGGCAAGCTTGAACTTTATATCACTTAATTCAATTTCTTTTTTATGTAGTAAATCGTTTGTATTGTCAATAGAAGTTGACAGTATATCGGGAGTGAAACGACTTTCGCCGAGTAAAGCGCGTCCTATTTCGGCAGACAATTCAACTACCTGTCTTTTCAACTTTTCAATTTCTTTTTCAAGCTTTGTCTGCTTTCTCTTATACTCCGATATTTCGGATTTGTAGCGTTTTTCCAGTGCTATATCTTTTGGCGTTGATTTGATTTTGGCGAGATAATCTCTCAGCATTTCAAACACAGCACCGTCAATTCTGTGTGCTACATAAGCCGACTGTCCGTCACATGCACCTCTTTTCATCGCTTTATTGGTACATATATACCTCTGTCTGCGAACTCTGTACTGACTGCCGTCTGCCCTGTCGTATCTGTCGATATAGCTTGTTGATACCATCTTCTGACCGCAGTGGGCACAGTATATATTTCCGGATAGCAATGTACTGCCTTTTGTAGTCCTTGCTATCTGTTGCTTTTCCTCGTTCTTTGAAGAGCGTTGTCTCAGTATAAATTGAGCTCGATCAAAGATATTTTCATCAATGATATGAAGTCTTTTGATATACGGTGATTCGATACCGCCTGATACAAGATAACCGCAGTACAGCCTGTTCTTTAGAATACGATTAACCGTATTACATTGAAATTTGCTGTTGTTATGAGTTCTGATTCCGTGACTGTTCAGATAGTCAGCCATTCGATATGAGCCGTAGCCTTCCTTGACTGTCATTTCAAATATCTTCTTGACAATCGGAGCTTCATCTTCGTCAATAACTATGTCCATAAGTTCTTTTCCCTTTTTATTGATTTCACCGCTTTTTATTAGTTTGTAACCGAATGGTGCAACACCTCCGGTAAATTTTCCGTCTAATGTCATCTGGTTAAGGCGAGTTTTAACACGTGCTGACGTTTTCTTACTTTCACCGTTGGCTTGCCAAAATCGTATGTAATTCATAAGCTTATCCACATGATTATCCATACGCTGTTCGCCCTCGTTAACGCTCCACACCTCTATGCCATGCTTGATAAACCACTCGACGACAAACGGAGTTTCATCATCGATTCTGCCTATTCTGTCAAACATAAATACAAGGAGTACATCGAATTCTTTCTTTTCTGCGGCGGCTTTCAAATCCTGAATAGCATCTCGGTCGCTTGCCGAAACCTTAAAGCCCGACACGCCCTTTTCCTGAAACTCCTTCAGAATAGTCCAGCCGTTGCGTTCTGCAAATTCTCTGCACGAGGTTTTCTGCATTGGAATATCATCTTTGTCGACCTGACCTTTGGTTGATACTCTGTACAAGCAGTATACTCTTTTCATTTTATCACCCTTTCATACGATTTTTGCAAACCAACAATACTACATAATTCTTATAATATCCAGCGAAATCCAAAAATAAATTGAAAGAAATTCAGCATCCAATCTGAGCTTTCATTCTGTTCTCAAATGTATCCAAAAGACTCTCAAGAACATTTCTTTCAACATGGTTATTTCTGTTTTTAGAAAAGTAGATTGTAACCTTGCAGTCGTTTATAACAGATTCTATTCTGTGTTCTGAATCAATGTTATTTTCATTTATATAGTTTTCGTTCAAATTATCACCTGTTCCTTATTTTTTGTCATTTATATTATCTTTCATCTGCTCATCAGCTTTTGCCGCTGCATTGCACAGGCACATAAAAACAACACCTATAAAAGCACCGACAAACAGACCAATAATAAAACCTATCATTTAAACACCCACTTTCTCGTTATTTATCTTCTACACCGACAGCAGAAATAAACATAATTTGCTTTCTGCTGTCGGTTTAATATCAATCGTTTTGAATAGCTCTAATTTTCACGCTATCCTATTGTCGCTATTTATCCTCGATACCCTGCGACAAGGAACACATCAGACGGTCATGCATTTGACTCCATTGGAATTTCACCACCGTGAGGATCTCCCACAGCCGCCCTCATTGCCTGCGACGGTTTTATCACGCTCGGACTGTGACTGGACGGAAGTATCATTATCCCCTCTGCCTGTCATCGCCGTCATTGAATTTGCCTTTCAATGTCTGAGTCCTGAAGACCTGTAAAGGTGTTCGCTTATGTGGCTTGTCCGTTCCGAACAGCAGAAGGAAAGTATCTGATGTGCTGATATTTAACTTTCAAAGAGCAATAGGAGTAAAAAATACCCCTTCACTTTTATTAGCCGAAAAATGAATGGGTTTAGCAAAATTATTTTTAATTTTTTAAAAATTTAGCTAATTTTTTTAGAACTTTCCGTCTGCGATAACTGACGGTGTTTTGTGCTACTCCCAGAACATCGCCGATTTTTTGGTCGGTTAATTCATCAAAATAGTATGATTTTATGATGTATTTTTCTGTTGGTGATAACATCGAAATGCTTTGATATAACTTTTCATTCATAATTTTTTCCTCAACTAATTCTTCCGGACCGGGAGAGAAATCAACTAAGATAGATTCGCCCCAAAAATCATTTGTATCAAGGGAGTCGTATGAAATTACAACAACACCAAGTTCTTTCATCATCTCTGTTATGTATTTAGCACGTCTTTTGTCGCTGTAATATTCATTACGCTTATGGGGGTCAGCTTCAAAAATCATTCCGTTAGTGTACACAAATGTTTTAGACTTGAAACTTTCATCATTTTCTTTTAAATACATAAAGTGTTCAAAAGAGATTTCTTTTTGTTTTCCGTTTTCTAATATAAATATTTTTTTAGGTTTAAACACCTTTATTTCCTCCAATCAATTTGAATTTTTATAATCCAGATTGATTGGAGGACTTCTATTTCTATATATCATTTGGTCCTTTCTGCTTTCAATGCAAAAAGGGCAAAAAAGTGCCGACAGGATATAGCATTAAAAGCTATAACTTGTCGGCATTTCGTAAGCTCGTTCCTACTGTATAAATTAATCAGCGTTTCCGGCTGTAGGCTCGTACTAAGTCAAATGTCTATTCATTTTTAAATATCAATCGCCACAAATGATTTGCATATGTGACATTTGATTTCAGTGTCATGCAGCCCAAATTCCCCACGTTCTAATAAACTCACTTGCGGTTTGTTAAAATCGGATAAGTTTAATATCATCAATTTTCGACTACAACATGGACATCTAATGTCGAATTGATATAAAGGTTTATTACTAACATTTACCACTATTTTGCTCCTTTTATCTATGTGTACTTGTTTGTACACATAGATTCCAAAAGATAATCCAAGTTTATTACTCGGATGTTTTTTTCATTTATAAATACTTATTTGTCAAAAATTCAACAAAGAACTGCCAATCATCTTCATTTGCACCACATCGTTTTGCTAATCTCAGTGCTTTATGTATGCTTTTGTTTTCCGTAATATACACAAGTAAATCCGACGCTAATGATAAATAAGACTTTGATTCCGCTGCTAAATCATAAAGTATTTCTGTTTCTTGTGGAGACAATAGCAGTTGAGTTGATATTTTTTCTAATACTTTAACATTAGGGGCTGGTCTTAAACCGTTCTCTATTTTTGAAAGATATTCGGCAGAAATTTCAATCTGTCGTGAAAAACTTCTCAGTGAAATTTGTTTCTCAATTCTTTTTTGTTGTATAAATATTCCTATGTCGTTATTTATTTTCATATAGTATCCATGATCAGGTAACATTAAGTTATAAGTAAACAAATATAAGTTATAGTTCACTTCTATTTTTACCTATTACTGATATAATTTAAGTGGTGATTAGTATGATTAATTATGTTGCTATCGGGCAAAGAGTAAAAGAATATAGAATAAAAGCACGCCTAACACAATCGGAACTAGCGGAAGCACTTGATGTTTCAACGGGTTATATAAGCCAAATCGAATGTGGGCATACTCAAGTTTCATTAAATAGGCTCGATAGTATAGCAAGCATAATTAATACTAAAATGGAAAACTTGATATTTGATTTGTCTGATAAAGATCATCAAGAGAATTTGATCATTGAAATCACAAAAAATTGGACATCTGAGCAATCAGAAATGTTGTTATCCATAGTTAATAAAATGAATAAATATTTCTCATCACATACGGACTAAACTTATCCAAATATTTTCTGAAGAATATGCCAAAATGCATGCCAAGTCACTTTCATCACTCCAATCGAATTACTCTTCGTTAATAAAATAATTCTTAAAATGCAGATTTTGAGATGTTGTGTAGTGAATGGTATTATTTTTGTAACGAATCGTAGATTGGAGATTAATATGCTGATTGCAATTTGTGACGATGAACCATTGTTTTGTGAAACCCTCAAAGAAAAAATTTATACCTATTCCAATAAGAATAATCTTGATACCTGTATTGATATATTTTATGATGGTCAAGCATTGTTAAACGAGAATCGAGAATATGATATTGTCTTTCTTGATTATCAAATGCCAAATATAAACGGATTGGATGCGGCAAAAGAAATACGTAAAAAGAATATGCTTTCTATGATAGTATTCATATCTAGTTTTCCGGAAGTCGTTTATAAAACTTTTTTATATAACACATTTAGATTTTTAATTAAGCCACTAAAAGATGAAGAATTATATGAAGCACTTGATTCTTTTAGAAAGGAAAAGGGACATCATTACCCTGTATTAATTTACTCTGAAGGCGAACATATAAGCATTAATACCAGAGATATTGTCTATATAGAAGCAAATGGTCGCAACAGTATTATTAGGACAGCGAATGACAGTTTTCACTGCACTAAATCGATTAATAAGGTTTACCCGTTGCTTCCAAGCAACTGTTTTTTTATAACGCATAGATCATTTATTGTTAATTTCAATTCTATTGTATCTTTTGACAAAAGTAGCATAAAACTAATTAATGGTGAAATAGCTAAATTAAGTAGAGATAGATTCCCGAGGTTTATAGATGCACTCAATACATATTACAGTGACAATACTATTTGATTATGTTGATTTTCTTTTCTATTGAACTAATAATATCTACAATTTCCTGCACAATTTTCTTGATAAAAGCAACAAATTGTAAATTAAATTGTAAGCGTGTATTAATTTATTTTCTTTTCATTTTCTCCCCTATATATCTTGTCCTGGCGTATTTTGATATACTTTCCGTCTTATCATTATTTACATCCTATACATTTCTACTTTTTTCTACTGAAGGTTTATCTAAATCCAGAATTGTATATTTAGTTACTTTTTTTCAATCAATTGTTTTAGCAATTACTTCATCGGTTATTCTCATTGAAAGCATTTTTGTACAAGAAACTATATATAAATCTATCATAGATATAATTATTGCTTTTGTTATCCTGTTGACATTAATAATTATTAGTAAAGAATATATATATTCCAAAATAGATGATTTTTTAAATTTCATTCCAAATGGATTAAAAATCCTTATTGTTATATCTCTTTATATAATATCTTTCTTCACAGTTGATTTATCATATATTTCCAAAACAGAGTTTACTAATCAGTATTGGTATTATTTTTTGGAGTTTTCTTTTATACTTTCGCTTATTGCATTTTGCGTAATATATCCAATATTTATATCAAGTGTAACTTCAAAAAATTATTATAAGAAGATCTCTGAAATTGCAAATGAACAGTCCAAAAAGCAATTTCACTATTATCAAAAACTACTTGAAAAAGATAAATTACTAAGGGAATTTAAGCATAACTATAAAAATCAAGTAATTGTATTAAAAGCATATTTAGCCAAGGGTAACATAACTTCGGCTCAGAATTATTTATCTGATTCTTTTGATTTTATAAACGAAATTTCTGATATACAAACTGGCAATTACATATTG
Organism: Oscillospiraceae bacterium; assembly: GCA_029218825.1. GTDB lineage: Bacteria > Bacillota > Clostridia > Oscillospirales > Acutalibacteraceae > Ruminococcoides. The sequence continues at coordinate 8,022 of JAQXSC010000076.1, forward strand.
GATGTGTTGATATCCGATAAAAAACAAAATGCCAATGGAATAGATATCGAAATAAAAGGTCACATATCTGCCGGATTTATTGAACCTATAGACATATGCACTATATTCGGTAATGCTTTGGATAACGCTATTGATGCTTGCCAAAAAATAAAAAAACATAACAAAGTAATTAAAATCAACATACAGGAAAACGCAAACACTGTACATATTTGCATTTCTAATACTGTCGATGAACCGGTAAGAATAATCAACAATAGCATTTCTACAACAAAACCCGATAAAGTTAATCACGGTCTTGGTTTATATTCAATTAATAAGTCGGTTGAAAAATATAACGGAAGCGTGAATATTGAATGCAACAATAATGTTTTTTCAATAAACATACTACTTGTTGACACGAAAAAAACTTAGTTAGAATTTAGTTCTTACTATAAAGACAGTCATCTGAGTAAAATCCACTCAGATGACTGTCTTTTGCTGTTTAATACAAATATTTGACAATTCGTTACATAATTAAACTTTTTATGTTTTATTTCGTTAATATTAACAATGTGTAGAATTTTTTGTGGAGGTGACTCAAATGGGGTAATATGCATTGTTATCGCTTAATTTAATAAATATGATAGGAGAAGAATTATGAGTAAAAACTTAAAAAAATTACTATCTGTTGTTTCAATGATATTATGTATCACAATAGTGTCATTAATCCCTGCACAGGCATTATCTGAAACAATTGATAAAAACAAAAAAAGCAAAGTGTATTCGTACTTTGATGATGTTCAGGGTGAAAACGAAGAAATAGGAAACATTATTGCCGAATTAACCGAAGAAAGAACGGAAACATCAAAGAAATTTTTGCTTGATGACGGTACAAGGATGATCGCCGAATACGATACACCTGTTCATTATCAGAATGGCAAGGGTAAATGGATCGAATACAACAATATCCTTAATGCAGATACTTCAACAGCAACATCTGATGAGGCAGTTGCCGAAGAATATACAAACAAAAACAGCAATATTAATGTTAAACTTTCAAATAAAGCCAAATCTAACAATATTATTAAAGTTACCTCAGATGATTATTCAATCAGTTGGGGTTATGACAACACAAATAAGAGCGAGATAAACATTATAAATAATAATGAACAACTTGATGGTAATGAGAAATTTACAACACTGGCAAATATCACTTCAGAGGCAAAGTATGAAAATATATACAAAAATGTTGATTTACAATACTTTGTAACTCCAACAGGCGTAAAGGAAAATATTATTCTCAAAAACTCCGATGTGCAAAATGAATTTAACCTTACATACAAAATCAAAAATCTTAACGCAAAACAAACGGATGATTACACCATATCTCTCTACAACAAAAGTAACAATGAAGTATATACAATTATTGCACCTTATATGACTGATGCAGACGGCAAAACAAGCACTCAGCTAAAGCTTGAACTTTTAAGCCAAAAGGGCGGAAATTTAAAGGTTAAGTTAACTGTTGACTATTGGTTCATTCATTCTTTCGGCAGGGCTTTCCCTATTACAATTGACCCTGAACTTACTGCAAAGCAGACAACAGAAGTTACATACTACGAAAATGTAAATGGTACTATTCAGGAAAATTTTCCTTGCATCAATGCAAGTGGTATGTACTTAATTTGCAAGGTAAATAACCTACCTGAACTTAATGACGGTGAAAAAATTGTCAGTGCAAAATATAATTTTGAAACTACAAATGGCAACACTTTGTTCACTGATGAAACTGAGAGCCCTGTTATTATTAATGCGCACAAACTCACATCACTAACAAGCAGTACATCTGAATATGATTCCGATGTTATCGACTATGATTCTCTCACATATAATGATAATCAATATCTTTCATTCGATTTGACCAAGCTTATGAATGAATGGTATGACAATGAGGACAACATTGATGGATTTGTGCTTGAATCAATTGATACAATCGGTTCAAAGGCTGTTTCATTTAAAGATGCAACAACTTCAACTACCCCTTCACTTACTATTGTCTACAAAGACTTTACAGGAACCGAAGGTAACCTTTCATATCATACAATTGAGGTTGGTCAGAATGCACAAGCATCGGTTTCCGACTATCTTGGAAGCCTTGTAATCAACCAAAGCATTTATGAAGGCACAGGTTCAAGAATGCCTGCACATATCACTGCAACATACAATAGTATTCTCCACAACAAACTTTTTGCGAATGGCTCTCCAGCAGGCTATGGTTGGCAATTTTCATTTAATCAGTATGTTCAAGAGACTGACAACAGTTTAAAATCAGCAGGCTATGATTATATATACACTGACGAAGACGGCACGGAGCATTATTTTAAAAAAGATACTTCCGAAGATACAAAACAGTGGCACGATGAGGACAACTTAGGGTTAACTCTTACTACTGATGAAAATTATGTATATATCTCCAACGGTGATGTTGTGCAAAAATATGATTCGCCAACTAATAAAGGAGTATTATTGTCAGAAACTGACAATTACAATAATGTTATTACATATACATATAATACACTGGGTAATCTAACAAAAATTACTGATGGCTCCGGTAGGGAGACTAAAATTAATTATGCTTATTACTCAGGAAACAGTGAACCAAGGGTGCACAGTATAGATTTACCCGATGGCAATAAAATTAAATTCGCTTATTATTCAAATCAATTATTAGCCTGTGTAGTTTTCCCTGATGAAAAATCATCTTGGTTCAATTATACCCAATATACGTCAGAGGGATTGCTGAATAAAGTCGAACAGAGAGACTGTAGCGGTTCTGAAAATGTTAAAGGACAAAAACACAGTTACACATATAACAGCAACAACCAAGTAACAAAAATAAAGGAATACGGTAGTAATAACTCAGAGGGAAATTACCTTAATATAGACTACAGAAACGATAACACAACAGTATTTTCTGACAGACAAAACAGAAGTGAAACTCATACCTTCAATAACAGCGGAGAAACCATATCTGTTCTCAACGCAAACGGTTATCTCAGTAGTGGAAGCAACGGTCTGTCAATTTCAAGCGGTGCGGAATCTTTTACCAAAAACTATATCACCGAATCCACCGAACAAAGTGCTGTAGGCGACGATGAAAACAGTGAATATTATTATTTAACAAACGGTACAAAAGACTCAATAACAAGTAGCGGAGGTACAGTAACCATAGATACATCTGATCCAAGCGAGGAAAACGGACAGGTGCAGTATTTCGGCACAACTTCAATCAAGGTTAATAACCCTGTTTCCGAAACAAATTCTGCTTTCTATACAGGCGCAACACATCAAATTAATAGCACGGTGTTTAACGGAAAAGATATTACTTTCTCCGCATATGTTAAGACCAAAAATGTTAAACAGATTTACAGTGGAGGACCCATAGGCGCTACGCTGAAAATCAAATGCTATGCAAACGAAACAGAATTAGCAAATGAAGACAGCATAGGAATCATTGGAACACAGGATTGGCAGAGACTCAGCGTATCCGTAAATGTTCCCAATAATACAAGTATAATCAGAATATATTGTAACCTTCGCTATGCTTCGGGTACAGCGTGGTTTGACTGTCTGCAGCTTGAAGAGGGTGAGTGTGCCAATGATTTCAACGCATTGCAAAACGGCAACTTTGAAAGCAATGACTATTGGCTTACAAATGAAAGAAATGCAATATCAGTCGAAAACGGAACAGTAACAATAAACGGCGAGGCCGGAGCATATGACAATGCTCAGGTAGTTGAAGATTCAGGCTCGCCATCAGAGGATGAAACACAGTCTGAAACCTACTATGAAACTGTAACCGAGACTGTACCTAACGACAGCATAATATCCTATGATGACTATGGTAATGTTATAAAAACAGAGCAGGGTTTTGTTACACGAACGGTAAAAAACTATTACGAGACAACAGAACCTACTGCATCTGGTGAAACTTCAAATAACGATACATCGGAAAATGAAGAAACCGGATCAGGAGAAAACTCCAATTCAGATACCTCAGACAATTCTCTTGGCAACAAGTATATTTATCAGAATGTTAATGTTGGCAGAGCAGGAGTACAGTTCAATATTTCAGGTGAAGCACAAGCAAAATCAGTACCGCTTTCAAATGAAAACAGAACATTCGGCATTGCTTTGAACATCTATTACAATGGCATTTCTGCGCCTGAAACACATTATAAGGAATTCAACGCGGCAACAACTCATAAGCAATCAGTTAGTATGACTGTTATTCCTGATAATTTAGCAACTAAAATCGACCGTGTTGCATTTGCTTTCGTTTACGGTAATAACGCAAACAGTATGACAGCCTACAATGCAATGCTAAACATATCATCTGCATATACTGATAATAGTTCAGACGCTGAAACCGGAACAGGAAACGGAGATAATCTTATTGATTCTGAAGTTATTTCTGAAAGTATAGATTTGGCACAGAAGCATATGGTTACAAGTTCAACATATGATAGTACAGGCAACTATGCCGTTTCCGAAACAGATGAATCCGGTAACACAGTAACCTATACATATGATACAAATGGCAACAAAACCTCTGTAACAGACGGCAATGGTAATGTTACCAATTACACATACAATTCCTACAATGATATTACAAGCATAAAAACCGGCAGTGCAGAGAATCAGTATTCATATAACAGCACAAATAGATTATCAGCAATCACTCACAACGGTTTTAGCTATAAATTCAATTATGATGTATATAATAATTTAATTTCAACTAAAATCGGTGATACTGCTCTTGCAGTTAATACCTATTCCACAAACAACGACAATATATCAAAGGCCACTTATGCAAACGATGACTATATTGAATACACATATGACGATTATAACAACATTATAAAATTAACATCTGAAACAGGAGTAATAGCAGAGTTCGTTTATAATAAAAAAGGACTTGTAGCAAAGGCTGTTGACAATTCAAGTGAAACAACTACTTACTATTACTATGATTTCAGCGGTAATCTCATAGGTGAGTATCGTCAGACTGACGGTGGAGATTTGTCGTATTTCCTCAGTTGCGATTCCAAAGGCAACAGGGTTGAAAAAACTTCAATCAACGGTCAAACTAAAACCATAACCACAGGAACAGACGAAAATGGGAAATCATATGTAAGTAATGACGGTATTACTGCCAAAACCACAACAGATGATTTTGGCAGAACTACTCAGGTTAAAACAAGCAGTGGCGAGGGCAACAGCGTATTCTTTACCGATTACGAATATGCAAGTGGAACAGAAGAAAATACTACAACAAATCTCGTCAGCAAACTCACCCAAAAATACGGAGCTGATGAACTTGTAAATTACGAATATACTTATGACGGCAACGGAAATATCACACAGATATACGAAAACGGAATTCTTGCTCATAAGTACACCTATGACAGTCTAAATCAACTCAAAGAAGAATATGATTATATAAACAGATTCTATATAAACTATTCTTACGATAACTGTGGTAACATCCAAACCAAAAACGAACAATACTTAGATCCGACCTATGGTCATCCGTCAGGGTCATTTGCCGGAAATGTATATGAATACACCGACACAGAATGGAAAGATAAACTGACAAAAGTCTGCGGAGATACAATCACTTACGATGAAGCCGGCAATCCGCTCTCCTATCGTGATGATATGACAATGACTTGGGAGCATGGACGACAACTTTCCTCTTTACAAATTGCTAATAATAGTGTAAACTATAAGTATAATAATAACGGTATGCGTACCCAAAAAACAGATAACAGCGGTACGACCTACTATTACTATGACAGTGACAAAAATCTAATAGGACTTACAAAGGGAGACGCTACACTTTTATTCTACTATGACTCCGACGGCAATGTTACATCTTTTAAATATAACGGTACAATGTATTATTATATTAAAAACCTGCAAGGTGACATTATAAAAATCATAAACCAATCAGGTACAGAATGTGCAAGCTATGTTTATGACGCATGGGGCAATATCAAGAGTTCTCTCGGTGATCCAAATCTCAGAGAACTCAATCCATTCCGTTACAGAAGTTATGTTTATGACAACGAATCTGGCTTGTACTATCTCCAGTCCCGCTACTATGATCCGTTTACAGGCAGATTCCTTAATGCGGACGTATATTGTGATACACAGTCTGGCTCACCACTGAGCACCAACATGTTTGCTTATTGTGAGAATAATATCATAAATAAAATTGACCCTTCTGGTTACTGGGTTGTATCAGCAGGATTAGAAGGTGGTGCTGCTGCAATCATAGGATTATATTTAGCTGTTGGTGTTGGCTATGATGGAACAAATATATCAATAACATTATCAGTAGGTATGCTGACAATCACAAATGCATCTGCTTATATATCAGGTTATTTTGCGTACTATCCTAATAAAAAAAGTGTAAAAAGCTTAAGTGGTTGGGGTGTATCAGTTGGATGTTCTTTTAGTGTTGGAGTTCATTTGAGCGGTGGTGCTGGTTTTGAATTTCAGTCAAATGGGCATGGCTTTTCCGGATCAATAGGAGCTGGCGTATCTATTGCGGAAATTCCGTATTTTCAGGTGAAGTTCGGATACACATGGGTATGGTATTGGAATATTAAAAAGACAAAAAATAATCAATCATATACTAAATCTATTTCGTGGATTCCAAACAGTAAGATTGAATTAACAAAGGAAAGTAATTATACTAATGTATATGTATATAAATTCAAAAAAACTATAAGAGTATATTACAAATCAAAAAGAATAAAGGTATATTAAATGAAAGACATTAGAGTATTTTATAAACTTTTTAAAATTTGGATTCTTGTTGCAGATGTATTTTTTATAGGTGTTCTATCTGTAGTATTAGTGAGCACTTTTGTTTACAAAGAGGGATTTGGCATCGCATTAATACTTTTCTTTATTTCAATACTGTTTATAACTATACTTGAGATATTTTTGTTGAAATACTATCGAAATATTGTAATATCAGTTGGTTTTATAAACGATTGTGTTGTTATCAATACAAATAAAGAAAAATATGTTTTACCAAAAAAGTATTTTACTCGTGTTAAAGAGGAAACATCAAACGGACGCACATATATTTTTTATAATGATGGTACGCAGGAGAAAAAATTTGTTTATATCATGCGTTACGCATTTAAAACTCGTCATCTAAATATTTCTGAAATGAAAACACAAATGCCTTATACTATTTTTGAATAAAACATGAACTATATTTATCAATGTGCTTCTGACTTAAGGTTACATTTGTTTTATCAAGGAACTTCCTTTAACCTTATCATCGCGGTATGACCCTTACATGGAAAACTACCAGGTTTAAAATACTGTAGCAAAAGCAACAGAGCATATTTAATAACGGGTTAATTTATATAGCAAACTGCTCTTACCGCCTTTTTCACGGTATCTTTGTTCGGTTTCAATTAGTCCGGATTTTTTCAAATCTTTAATAGCTCTTCTAACCGTAGCAGGCGACAGCTTTATGTCGCCTGCTATTGTTTTTACGGATGGCCAGCATTCACCGTTTTTGTCTGCTCGGTCGTAGAGATAGGTATATACGGCTACAGCTCTGTGCGGCAAGTCCATTTGATAAAGAAAAGTTAATTTACTCATTATCTTGTACCTCCTGTGGTGGTCGCTCGGTTCTTATAACTACTTTTCTCTGCTTGTCTTTGTTTTGTTCAACCCTTGAATTTTCTAGTTCAACTGTTGGCTCGTCTTTCTGTTCAGAATCAATAGCATCTTCACTGTCGGCTTGTTCTGCATTCGGCGAGGTCTTAAGATTTTCATTTTTCTTCTTTTTCTCACCGCTTGTTTCATTAAAATCCGAGTCAGTCACAGGACTGTATGCTTGGATTATGTTGTTGAACAACTCAGAACGATTGGCATAGTGAACTTCACGATTGCCGTTTTCCATGACCGCATACTTTTCCTCAAACTTAATACCCCATTTGAAAAATAATTTCAGCTTGACTTTCATAGGATAAAAGCCTGTTTTCATAACAACAAATGTGCCTTTGGGAAGTGACTTCAACTCATCTGGTGTCATCAGAGGTCGCTCAATCATCTGCAAGGATTGTGACGGATCGTTTTTGCTCCTGCTTACAGAACCACTCATAACTGTTCTTGAGCCAAGTGCTTTTGATAGGACTTCTGCACTTGTGCTGTTAGGAGCAAAGCCACCGAAAATGGTCAGCTGTGTGTTGTCGATGATAACATCAGCACCCTCTTTTCCGTAATTCTTCTCCAACTGTGCAAAGGATTGAATGATTGGCACTATCTGCAACCGCCTTGAACGAGAGGCAGAGAACATCATCTCTGCCGAATCAATCTTCGGCAAGGTCCCGAACTCGTCGCAGAAGAACACACAGCGATTTTTCAGCACACCGCCGTTTTCATCTGCAACTGAAAGAATTTCTCTGTAAAGCTGTTGGATTATAAGCGAAACCATAAAGAAAGTGTTGGGGTTTTCTTCCGGCATTACAATGAATATCGCACACTTTTCATTACAGAATTTTTCAGCGTCAATCTCCGTATCAAAACACAAAAGCTGTTCAAGTTCGGAGTCGAGAAATGCATTCAGCCTTGACAAAGCTGTACTCATAACACTCGACATAGATTGCTCGGCTGTGTTTAGTGCCGCCCCTGCAAACCATTTTGCCTTGTGGTCGTCAGGAAGATAGTCCATTAATAGCTGAAACTGATTTTTGCCTTTCTGATTAGTCGGTGCGAGTAATTCCTGAATGATTTTGAATACCGAAACAATATGGCGTTCTTCGGGTTCACAAAACTCTGCAACGAGTAATATTGTAGCCGTAAGAAGTCCCTCTGCGGCATCATAGAAATAAGCGTTTTGTCCGAATGAAGCCGAGTCCATACCTGAAAGAATAATCGTTTTTGAAATTATTTTTGCATACTTTTCTGCTCTTGCCTTGTAAACAAGCTGTTCGGGTTCAGCTTTATATAAGTCCATATATTTGTTCACGAGGTGGAGAAGATTATTACCGTGTGAGCGTGTGGGATTACGCAAATCTATAACAGAAATTTTGTAGCCGTAATACTTTTCCGCAATTGTTCCATAGTTGCGAACAATGTCGCCCTTTGTGTCGGTTGATAAAAACGACATACCCGTTGCACAGGCATATTCAATACACGGATAAAGCCAATAGGCAGTCTTACCGACACCGGCAGCACCAATCATCAAAGCATGCACATCTCCTGTATCAACCATTGCGGTTGTGGTGCTGACAGGTTCTTTTTGTATGATTTCCTTTTTGTTTTTCTTTTTTTGGAACAAATTTCTGAATTTTTTGAAAACATAAAGTACCTTGTGGGTAAGGTTAATCAAGCGACCTATTGTCCTGCTTTTACAACCGACAACAATACCCTGTTGTGTTGGTCTGCTTTTCGGGTTTTCTCTCCACTTGTTCGGCTGAAAATTTATGTGTTTGTAGGTTCTCTTAATCTCTTTTTTGGTCGCCCAACGAGCCGTGCCGTGCTGACCTTGTCCGACCGTCTTGTTCTTTATTCGGTTGAGGGAATAGTAATTGCCGACCGTAGAAATTATTATGAACAAGGCAAACATTGAACCTGCAACAATAATTAGAGTTATAACACCTGACGGCATATTTGTTCATCTTCTTTCTTTGTTAAAGTTAAATCCTCATTCCAGTCTTTGTGTGCAGGAATGAGGATTTCGTTTTGGATATTCATTGAGTTTAATTTATCAGATATGCGTTTATTTGCTGTCTGTCCTGCCTTATCATTGTCAAAGCAGAGAAACACATTTTTGATGTTCGGATTATCTTTCAGACATTGAAAAAGCACCCTGTCC
>JAQXSC010000077.1 GCA_029218825.1 Oscillospiraceae bacterium
GGGGCAAATCCGTCTTTACGTTTGCCGGACAAAACGGTGTGGACTTTCTCCCGTGAAGTGATTGACGGTATCACTCAACTCACAGCGGCAGAAACAACACAACTGAATATACTGACTGAAGAACTGAAAGAAAAGAACGCAGAGCTTTCTGTTATGAATGAACGGCTGCAAAAATACAGCGATAATGTTGATAAACTTACACGGGAAAAAGAGCGTTTGGAAACAAAAGTCCGTATCCACAGAGAACTTGGACAGGCGTTGCTCACAACACGCCGATATTTGCGTAGTGAGATTGACAATCCTCAGGAACTGCTTAATATGTTGAAGCGAAATATTGCAATGCTCCGTTTGGAATCGGAAAGTCCTAAAAACGATAAGCCACTGGTAATGCTTATGAAAGCCGCACACTCTGTCGGAATAGAGGTGCAAATTACCGGACAGATGCCAAAGCAGGAGGATGCAAAGCGACTGTTTTTTGAAGCTGCGACAGAAGCCCTGACCAATGCAGTGCGACACGCCGATGCAAAAAAACTTTGTGTTGATTTGACGGAAGATGATAAAGCGTATTTCGCTTGTTTTACTAATGACGGCAGTAAGCCACAGAATAAAATTGTAGAGGGTGGCGGACTCGGTTCTCTCAGACTAAAAACAGAACAAATCGGCGGGACAATGGAAGTACTGAATCAACCGGAATTTGTTCTTAAATTGACCGTTATAAAGAAAAGAGGTGGCAATCTGTGATAAATGTTCTGATTGTTGAAGATGATCCTATGGCAAGACAGTTACTTGAAATATACATAAACACAAGTGAAAAGTACAACCATATTCAGTCCGTTGAAAGTGCGGCGTTGGCTGAATTTTGCTGTCGCACCAATAAAGTGGATGTTATTTTGATGGACGTCTGTACTGCTATGAACTCCAACGGCCTTGACGTTGCCGAAAAAATCAAAAAGAGTTTTCCTGACACAAAGGTCATTATTATAACCAGTCAACCTGAGTGTAGCTTTATTGACAGAGCGCACAAAGTGGGCGTTGACAGTTTTTGGTACAAGAGTTCCGAGGCAGAGGAAATACTGTCTGTTTTGGATCGCACAATGGCAGGGGAACGAGTATATCCTGAATCCACCCCATCTCTCAAATTGGGAGATACATTCAGCAAAAACCTTACCGAACGTGAACTTGAGGTCCTCAGGGAATTGGTGGCAGGTGAGTCGGATGCTGCTATTGCAGAAAAACTGTTTATGTCTTTGCGGACAGTAAAAGGGCATATTCAGAGTATGAGGGAGAAAACAGGGTTCAGAAACCGCACAGAACTTGCCGTTCGTGCAAGGGAAAGCGGTTTGATAATTAACAATGAATAATCAATATTCACACATAAAGTGCTGTCTGAAAAGACGGCACTATTTTCTTTCAATGAAAAGTTTGCACTAAAGTACGATGTGCAAGTATAGAGGAAGTTATATAATAATGTTGGGGCAAGAAGATATTTTGCCCTTAACCGATACTACATATTGTATAAAAAAGTTGAAAGGAGTTACTTATGAAAAAGGTTATTTCATTATTCCTGTCGTTAATGATGCTTTTTAGCGTTATGATAGGACACACAATTACAGCACATGCAGAAGATCAAATTACTACAATCGAAGTTAATAGCGTACAAGCACCATATATCGGTGCAACTATCGAAGATTTGTGTTTCTTCTCCGTTCCCGAATGGGCGGAGTATAGCGGATACAACAGTGATTTCACAAAGTGTATGCTTTGGTTCGATTTGAATTCCGCAAATCCTGATAAAGCACTTCCTGTAGATGCCGTTTGCGTAGAGGGACACCAATATAGTGTGTCTGTAAGATTAATTACTAATACAGGCTGTAGTTTTGCATCATCACCAAAGGCGTATCTTAACGGCAAAGATGCTTCTACAAGTTCATATCTCGGTAGATACCCAAGTGTTTGTCTTGCAGTGGATTATACCTTCCCTAAATTAACAAAGGAACGTATTGACAATGTAAATGCTTTCTTTGAGTTTGGAGAATTTACTAAGGGCGTTACTGTAAATGGTACTTCCACCCTTGTTAATGGTAATATGGTAAATACTGTTACAACCGGTTGGTTCCACAATGGTACGGCTGTGCAAGAAGATACAACAGTTACATATGGTAACTGGGGATTACTAATAGGTATGGTTGCGTCTGATTCTTACTATTTTGATGAATCCTCCACCATTACTATTGATGGCAAGAAGTTGAATCCGACAGATATTTATTCAAACGGAAAGGTTGCTTTCTTCCGTTCGGCAGACGATTTCTTCACCGTTCCATGCACCCATAACTATTCATCAAGTTGGTCATATGACAGCACTACTCACTGGAAACAATGTTCTGTCTGTGGTGACAAGGGCGAACTAAATGCTCATACTTACGGTGCAGGTGTAACAGAGGGTGATGTTACAACCTATACATGCTTAGAATGTGGATACAAAAAAGTTGACAAATATATCGAAAACGGTTTCCGTTATGCTGATGTTGACGGTGGCGTTCAGGTGGTTACATATACGGGAAATGATGTAAATGTAAATGTTCCCGATGTTTTAGGCGGTAAAAAGGTTGTCAGCATAGGCGACTATGCATTTGCCACGGCAAAAAACAAAGACTCTATCAAGAGTATCACACTTCCTTCAACCGTTACCTCTATCGGTAAAAATGCCTTTAATGGCTGTACTGCACTGACAAGCATAAATATTCCTTCAGGTGTAACAAGAATTGAAAATGAAACTTTCCTTGGTTGCGAAAGCTTGGGAAATATTGCTATTCCATACGGTGTTACTTTCATAGGAACCGGCGCTTTCCAAGGCTGCGGAATTTCTTCCGTTGTTATTCCTTGTAGCGTAAATACAATCAAATCACAGGCTTTCCGTGGATGTAACAATCTCGGCAGTGTTGTTGTTCCGGATTCTGTTACAACCCTTGAAACCGGTGCTTTTATCAGTTGTAAAGAACTGAAAACAGCAGTTATCGGAGACAGAGTTACAAAAATTCCGGATTCCGTTTTTGATTCAAGCAACGCATTGGAAAGCCTTACACTTCCTGCCGGTTTAACCTCTATCGGCAAATATAATCTTGATAATAAATCAAACTTTACAAAGATTTATTTCAGAGGTACACAGACACAGTGGAATGCAGTTGAAATCGGAACATATAATACTAACTCTGCTACTGTTGAATATAATTACACAACAAAAACAGATGTTGGTCAGCATAAGTACAGTAAGTTAACTACAATTGCTCCTACCTGTATAGATGAAGGCTATACGCTAACTGTCTGCGAGGGTTGCTCAGATAGTTTCAAGACAGATATAACAGCAGCTACAGGTATTCATTCCTATAACAGCGGTGTGTTTACAAAAGAGGTAACCTGCACAGAAGACGGTGAAAAGGTACTTTCCTGTAATGTCTGCGGTGATAGTTACTCCGAAACAATAGAGAAAACAGGTCACAAAACTGCTACAACCACAACTCCGGCAACTACTACTGAAGACGGAAAAATTGTTGAGGCTTGTACAATCTGTGATGAAATCATTTCCACCACAGATATTCCAAAGATTTCAAAAGTTTGGCTTTCTTCAACAACCTACACATATAAAGGCAAGGTTAGAACTCCAAGCGTAACGGCTACAGACAGCGAGATGAAGACGCTCATAAAGAATACCGACTATACTATTGAACGCGCAAGTGGCAGAAAGAATGTAGGCAAGTACGCAATAAAGGTTACATTTATGGGTAATTACAGCGGTACACAGACACTGTATTTCACAATCACGCCTAAGACAAGTGCCATTTCAAAAGTGAAAGCAAAATCGAAAGGCTTCACATTTAGGTGGAAGAAACAGAACACACAAACAACAGGCTATCAAATTCAGTATAGTAAATCAAGTAAATTTAAAAATGCTATAACAGAAACGATAAGCAAGAATGCTAAAAGATCTAAAACCATTTCTAATCTTAAAGCACAGAAAAAGTATTATATTCATGTTCGCACCTACAAGACGGTAAAGATTGACGGCGTGGCTACGAAAATTTACTCATCTTGGAGCAAGTCAAAAGAGGTAACAACAAAGAAATAACAGTACAATTTTTTACAACAAGACGGTAGTGGAATTTCCACTACCGTTTTCTTATTTGATAGGAAAATTCAAATAATTGAAAAAATTGTCGGTAATCGGAAGAATTTTGCAAAACTGTAAATTCATCTGATTTACCTATCAAACAAAAAATAATTTATATTGCCCGCTCAGTTGCTCCCTGCGTGAGCACGAGCGATGGCTAAAGAAAGCGCACGCATATGGTGCGCTTTCTTGTGTCGTAATGTTTGCACTAAAGTACGATGTTTTGGACCATATAAATCTGTATAATAAAATGTGTAAAGTTATCGAAAGGAGATAAAATTTATGGGATTAGGAGATTTCTTTTAGAACACTTTTGGAAAAAAGACCTGTGCTTTTTGTAACGGCGAGTGCGGAATGTTGAACCGCACAAAAATCAAGGGTGATGAATACATATGCGGAAATTATGACGATATGTGTTCATTCCATATTCAGAAATTCAGGCAAATATGAACGCAATGGACGACGCTCAAACCGGCGGACTTGCAGAATACACAAGACGCGCTGACGCGGCGGAATCAAAAATTAACTAAGGAGGCTTTATACTATGAAAAAGTTTTTAACAGTTTTACTGGCCGGAATTATGCTCTTATCCCTTGTTGCTTGTGACGGTGACGGTAAGGCAGTAACAATTACACAAGTTTGCGATGATGACGATACTATGAGTGCAACAGTTACAGTTGGATATAAAGACGGAACCACTCCCTCTGAAACAGGCACAGATGAGGCTGAACTTATAAACGAAGAAAAGGATTTTTCTGTAGAGTTTTATCTGTATTTTGATAACGGTCTTGATTACTTTGTAGATGATGCCAAAAAGGAAAAAACCTATAAAGAAGTAAAATATTCAGGATTTGACGGTTATATGTATCAGTATGATGATTACGAGTATGAAATTTGCCTATATCTTGACGAAAAAGATGATTACGATGTTTATCTTTTCGCTTATGTGGCACCGGGCAGCGAACTCATTGATACAGAAACAACCGATATGGAAGCACTGTTCAATCAGGAAGATGTACAGAACATTTTAAATTCTGTTAAATACGAAGGTATCGAAAAAACTTCTAAATAAACATATATAATGCTCACTGAATAAACAGAAACACTCATTTGCCGTTTTCTGTTATACAGGTTGCAAGACAAAGGAAAATCCGAGATATACAGGTATGCCGGATCCGGAGTATATTCGCAAACAAAAGACTGTTAAACAGGTCTTATGGGAATTAAAATATACAGTATCAAAAAAGAAGTTTCAGCAGGTTACATCAAAGGTATGTTCTGCGAACTGTTCTATCCCGAAAGATAATTTGTAAGGAAGTTATTTATAAATAACACACAGGAGGTTTAGTTATGAATTATATTGGAAAATGGGTTTTTGATTCTATAGGAACGATTGATGATGAAAAAGGTATGATTTACTTAAACGCTGATGAATATCTTGCATCACCTATGCCCTATATTGATGAAAATGATGAAGAGGCAGTTGCCGATGAAATGGACGAAAGAAAGAAAACTATCGGTATGCAGGTGAAAATTTGTGATGACGGCAAACTGTATTTTCTTATGCCTGTACCTGACGGAGTATCAGAAGCAGAGCTTAAAGAGGTGGTAAACACCGGAGAGCTTATGCTTATTGACGATATGCTCACCGATAAAGCAATAGCGTGGGAAGAAAGAGACGGCGAACTTTGGTATGATACCGGTATAGGAGACGATTCGTGGACAAAGGCAATAGACGAAAACGGTTTCTTCACAATTATAACAATGAGATTTAAAAAGATTGATTAATGGAGGTTTTGTTATGGGATTTTTTGATTCGCTAATGAAAACAGCAGAAAACACTATTAAAAAAGAGGCTACAAAAGCAGTAACCGGTGCGGCTCAATCCATAGGAAAGGGTAAAAATCGTTCTGAACGCTTTACCTTTTATTCTCTGCCGACAAGTTTGAGTGAACTGCAGGCTCTTCCCGAAGCAACGCTTGATTCGCCTTTCAAAACAGCGGCTCTGACTCTTGCTGTACTTTGCAGATATGGAGAGGATTGTGATGCAACATTTGAAATGCTTGATTTTCTCAAAGGTCCCGAAAATGTAAGTGCATACGAAAAGCAGTTTATCAAAGATCGGCTTAAAGATAAATTCTATAAGCCTTTCTCATTTTTTAACGGCGCAACTCCCGAAAACGGATATAAGCCATCAACACCATATACCATAGCCATATACGAAAACCCATATTCGTTTGACAATGAAAATTGGGCAACTCTCTGGGTTAAAAGCGGTGGCGGTGATAATATGAGGTCTATAAAGCTTCGCAAAAAGCCATCTACAGGTCAATGGTTTTTAAACGAAATTCAATGTCTTTCCGATATAAGAGTGCCTGTAAGTGAAGATCCCTGGGCGTAACTAAAAAAGTATGCTGCCGAAAATTTTTTGACGGCAGCATATAGTTTACCTGAAATATTTACACTAAAGTACAATGTGCCGGACTGTATAAATCTGTATAATAAAATGCGTAAAGGTATCACAAGGAGATAAAAAGAGATGAAAAATATCGTTGTCTGCATCGGAAACGGTCTGCTATCCGAAGCAATTATTAATATGCTCAAAAACAGTGGCGAGTTTATGCCTTTTCGAGTTCTGATTCAGAAAAAGAACAATATCGCAAATGAATGTGAAGCACTATCTGCCGACATCCTCCTGTTGGATGTGTCTTATACTTTTGGCACGACTATGGAGACACGATTAAACGAAGTAAAGCAAGTAAGGGAAAAAACTCCGACCTGTAAACTCGTAATGCTGTGCGATGAAAATTCATCACCCGAAATTGCCCGTGAGGTAGCCAATGCGAAAAAGGACGGGCTGATCGACGCTTTCTTTTATTCATCTGTGAATGAAAAGTATTTAACGGCTGTGCTGTCCTCCCTTTAGCGAGAATAACAAAGGGTAGATTACAGAAAACAGTTGCTGACTCTTTCGACTTGCTTGGGAGATAGTGATTACGGCAGAATTGCAGACAGGTGACAGCGGCGAGGGTGAGAAAACTCTCGACAGTGATTTTTGCACAGTTACAATTCCCAAGGGTTTGAAGTACAATGTTTACTCCTATTACCACGATGAGGACGCACTTGGAACAATTCAGATTGATTTCGGCAAAAAATACACAATCGAGGGTAGACTTGAGGTCAGCACTACAAGAATGATAAGCTCCCTTGACGATGCAGTAGAAGAATGTATAAGAGTAAGAAATCTCAATACCTACAAAGAGGGCAAGTCGGAAATCGGTGAAGAAGTAACCTACGGTGACACTACCTACAAAGAGGTTAAACTGTCACATGAAAACGGTGCGGAAACCTGCCTTGTATCCTACTATAAGAGAGCAGACGGCAAGGATATTTATGTTGAAATCAGAGCAAAGGAAACCGCTTTGGATAAATTGACAATTGATGATCCCCTTGTTCAAAAACTTGCAGAATCTGCCGTTTACAAGTAATTCTTTAAGCAGTTGCATTTCCTAGGACAGAAAATAATCCTGTCTGTGGAATGCCAAAGTAAAAAAAGAGTATTGCTACGCTAAAGAAATAATAAACCATAAAAACATTATGCCACTGTGGAAGATTTCCACAGTGGCATATACTTTTGATATTCAAGAAAGCGTGCGCACCATATGCGTGCGCTTTCTTTAGCCATCGCTCGTGCGCACGCAGGGCGCAACTGAGCGGGCAATATAAATTATTTTTTGTTTGATAGGATGATAAGATGAATTAACGGTAACATAAAATCATTTTCCAATTACTCACAAATTTGTCAATTATTTGAAGTCTCCTATCAAACAAAAAAGCGGACTTGCGTCCGCTTTCTGTCACGATCACTAATTACATTAATAAGCGTAATTATAAGCTTCGCCTGCAGCAGCAGCGCAACCAGCACAAGCACAAAGTGAAATTGAAACGATTGTACCGATGATGCTTATTACAAGACCGATAATAGCAAGGATTTTACCTACTTTTACCATCTTGTTTTCTGCTGTAGCCTGCGCATTGTATTTATTGCCTAAAACAAGAGATACGATAGCGCAAACAATACCAACACCATAACAACAAAAAACGATACTTGCAATACCTGTGATTAGTGTTGCAATAGCAAGACCGTTATTACCATTGTTCTGTGGTGCGTTTGGTGTTTCTACTGTGTAGTTTGTTGGTTGTTGATCCATTGTTATAACCCCCTAAGTTAAATTTTGTTATACAACAACTAATATAATTTTACTACACTAAAATATCGTTGTCAAATGTTTTTAGAAAATTTTTTAAAATTTGGCAAAAAATTGTTATTTTACATTAATAAAAAACAATATTGCTTGTACCACTTTTGCAAAATGCACAGTAATTTCACTTTACATATGGAATATTGCACAAATCCCTGTTAAGAAATAACCTTGTATCCCTGTTTTTCCACAACGTCAATTAACAGGTTTGTGTCAATTTCCTTGTTCAACGTTACTACTGCTGTGCCTTTTTCGTGGCTGACTTGGGCTGATACCACTCCGTCAACGCCCTCTAATGCGTTTTTAACGTGAGCCTCACAATGAGGACACATCATACCCTGAATTTTTAATGTTTTTTCCATTTCTTTTTTCTCCTTTTTATTTCTTAATTTTATATACTTTTTATCCTTACGGATATTTACATAATTTAGTCGCAGAGCATTTGCTACCACGCAAAAACTTGACAGGCTCATTGCCGCTGCGCCGAACATTGGATTTAACTCCCAGCCAAACAAAGGTATAAACACGCCTGCGGCTAAAGGAATACCGGCAATATTATAGATAAATGCCCAGAATAAATTTTCGTAAATATTTTTAAGTGTAGCCTTTCCTAATCTTACTGCACCGACAACATCACTGAGGTTGCTTTTCATAAGCACAATATCTGCCGAATCAATGGCTATGTCCGACCCTGCGCCGATTGCAATACCAACGTCTGCACTTGTTAATGCCGGAGCGTCATTAATTCCGTCACCTACCATTGCAACTTTGCCCTTTGCTTTCAATTTTTGTATTTCCTTTTCCTTGCCGTCAGGTAAAACATCGGAGATTACAGTATCTACTCCAACTTCTCTGCCGATTGCCTTGGCTGTTCTTTCATTATCCCCTGTGAGCATTACTACATTTATGCCCATATCTTTTAAATCTTTAATTGCCTTTTTGCTGTCCTCTTTGATTACGTCAGCCACAGCAATAATTCCCAACAGGTTATTATCCAACGTAAAATACAACGGAGTTTTTCCCTGTTCTGCAAGGCTTTGCGCCTTTTGTATTGCACTGTTGTCAATAGTTGCATACTTGCTTACAAAGTTCAGATTACCCCCTGCAAGATTTTTATTATTATAAATTCCTGTTATTCCGTTGCCTGAAACAACCTTAAAATCTTTTACTTCCCTTTGACTTATATTTTCCTCTTTGGCTTTTTTGGTGATTGCCTTTGATAATGGGTGTTCACTTTTGCACTCAAGTGCATATGCCATTTCCAAAAGTTCGGTTTCGGTAAAATCTTCACAGGGCAGAATATCCGTTACCACAGGCTCACCCTTTGTAATTGTGCCTGTTTTGTCAAGGACTGCATAATCGACTTTTCCTACAGTTTCCAATGACACGGCAGTTTTGTAAAGTATTCCGTTTTTTGCTCCGACTCCGTTACCTACCATAACCGCAACAGGAGTTGCAAGTCCCAATGCACAGGGGCAACTGATTACAAGAACGGAAATTGCCCTTGCAAGTACAAATCCTGCGCTCTGCCCTACTACTGCCCAGACTATTGCGGTCAATATTGCGATTGCCATTACTGTAGGCACGAACACTCCTGACACTTTATCTGCGATTTTTGCTATGGGTGCTTTTGTGGCTGATGCGTCACTGACCATTTTTATTATCTGCGCTAATGTTGTATCCTCTCCAACTCGCACAGCCTCACAACGGATATAGCCGGACAGATTTATTGTTGCGGCTGATACGGTATCTCCCACAGTTTTATCCACAGGAATACTCTCCCCTGTTAAAGCTCCCTGATTTACTGCGCTGCTGCCCTCTACTATCACTCCGTCAACAGGTATATTTTCACCTGCTCTTACAACAAAAATATCACCTTTCTTAAGTTGCTCTATAGGTATTTCTACCTCTTTGTTATCCTTGATTACTACAGCGGTTTTCGGTGACAGTTTCATCAGGCTTTTTATTGCGTTTGTGGTTTTGCCCTTTGAACGAGCCTCAAGATATTTTCCCACCGTAATCAATGTGAGAATCATGGCTGCAGATTCAAAATAGAATTGGTGCATAAAATACATCACTCTATCCATATCCCCATTTACCTGAGCATTTGTCATAGCAAACAATGCGTAGGTGCTATAGACAAATGCCGCACCTGAACCCAAGGCAACAAGTGTATCCATATTGGGGGCTTTGTGAATAAGCCCCTTAAATCCGCTGACGAAAAACTTTTGATTTATTACCATTATTATTGCCGACAGCAAAAGTTGGATTAACCCCATTGCTATATGGTTATGTTCAAAAAACTTGGGCAGAGGTAATCCTACCATATGCCCCATTGAAAAATACATCAGCACAAGCAAAAATGCTGAAGAAAAAATCAACCTTTTCAGCAGTCCTTTAGACTGCATATCCTCAATGTCATCGGCTTTTTCGGTAGTATTTTTTTCGCCCTTTAGAGTTGCACCGTAACCTGCGTTTTTTACTGCATTTATTATGCTTACGGAATCAGCCGTACCCTCAACGGTCATAGAATTTGTCAGCAGGTTTACCGAACAGGTTTTCACACCTTTTACTTGTGATACCGCCTTTTCAACTCTTGCGCTACAAGATGCGCAACTCATTCCGATTACGTTGTATTGCTCCATATTTTCACCTACTTCATTAACTTTTGCAAAACTTCCACAAGTTCGTCAACTGTTTCCGTTTTACCTTTGATAATATCATCTGTTACACAGGTTTTTATATGATTTTCAAGGAGTTTTTTATTAAAGGAATTCAAAGCGGAATTTACCGCAGATACCTGAATAAGTATATCGGTACAGTATGCGTCATTTTCTACCATACCTTTTATTCCGCGGATTTGCCCCTCTATTCTGTTCAGCCTGTTAATCAGGCTTTTGTATTCTTCCTGTGTACGTTCTTTCTTTTTATTACAACAATCACTCATCTTTTTCACCTCTAAAATATACCCTATGGGGGTATATTTAATATAACATAACTAAACTTTTATGTCAACATTTAATTTTCTTTGCAAAATTCTTGTAAATGTAATATTATATAGTTATTAACAGATATTTAGGTGATATTATGATAAATCAGTTTTCAAGGACGGAAATTTTATTAGGCAAAGAAAATATGGATAAACTCAAAAACTCTCGTGTTGCGGTTTTCGGAATAGGAGGAGTTGGAGGACACACAGTTGAGGCACTTGTGAGAAGCGGAATCGGTACTGTGGATATAATCGACAACGATACTTTCAGCCTGACAAATATTAACCGCCAAACCTTTGCCACCCATAAAACAATCGGCAGATACAAGGTTGACGTTGCAAAAGAAAGGCTACAGGAGATTAACCCTGAAGTTATTGTAAACACCTACAAAACCTTTTTCACGCCTGAAAGTTCAAAGGATTTTGACTTTGGCAATTATGATTACATTGTTGACGCCATTGATACCGTAACAGGAAAAATCGAGTTGATTATGCAGTCAAAGAAATGCAACACTCCCATAATCTGCGCTATGGGTGCAGGTAATAAACTCGACCCTACAGCCTTTGAAGTTGAGGATATTTATAAAACCTCCGTCTGTCCTTTGGCAAGAGTAATGCGCAGTGAGTTGAGAAAACGTGGTGTAAAAAGCCTGAAAGTTGTATATTCAAAGGAAGAACCCATAAAGCCGAAATTTACCCCGGAGGAAAAGAAAGGCAACCAACCTGCCCCCGGCAGTACGGCATTCTGCCCCTCTGTTATGGGACTTATAATCGCATCAGAGGTTATTAAGGACATTACACAAACTTAAAAATTTTAATAAACAGTTGCCGAATTGTCCATACTTATAAGGGTGATAATATGGACTCAATCTGGCAAAAGGATAAATTAACCGAAAAAGATTACTTACACGGCAACGTTAATACCGACGTGGTAATAGTAGGCGGAGGTATGGCAGGACTGCTCACAGGCTATCTGCTAAAGGAAAACAACATACGGTGTGCAATAGTAGAGCAAGGGAAAATTGCAAGTGGACAAACCGGGAAAACCACCGCTAAAATTACAATACAACACAGCAATATTTACAGCAAATTAGTAAAAGAATTTGGCTTTGAAGTTGCCCAAAAGTACGCAAATGCAAACCTTACTGCGCTGAAAAATTATGACAGGATAATAAAACTAAACAACATTCAATGCCACTATGAAAAGTGCAACGCATACCTTTACACCCTGAATAACCCAAGAAAAATACTTTTGGAAAATTCCACCGCAAGAAAGTTAGGGATTGACTGCGAAACCACAAATGAATTAAATCTGCCCTTTAAAACAAGCCTTGGACTTGTTTTTAAAAATCAGGCGCAGTTTAATCCTATTGAATTTATCGAGGAAATTTCAAAGGAACTTATCATTTACGAGAACACCAAGGCTACAGGAATAGATAAAAATAAACTCTTCACAAACAAGGGTACAATTCATTTCAATCACATAGTGTTTGCCACACACGTTCCCTTTAAAAGTTTTCCCGGCTTATACTTTGCAAGGGAGCATCAGGAACGCAGTTATGTACTTGCCCTGAAAAACGCACCGAAACTTGAGGGCATTTACTACGGAATTGATGATGACGGAGTATCCTTACGCAGTTACGAGGATTTACTGCTTTTAGGGGGATGTTCCCACAGAACAGGACAAAATTCAAAGGACAACTACACAAAGTTGAGAAGTATTGCAAAACAGTTTTTCCCTGACAGCATTGAAGTTGCCCATTGGTCTGCACAGGATTCTATAACCCCTGACCGCATACCATATATCGGTAGATTTTCAAGCCTTTATGATAACCGATATGTTATCACAGGCTTTTGCAAATGGGGTATGACTAACTCTATGGTAGCGGCACAGATTATTACCGACTATATAAAAGGTAATAAAAACGATTACTGCGATATTTATTCTCCCTCGAGATTCAACCGTTCCTGTGTGTCGCAACTTTGTCACGAAATGGGAAAATCCATAAAAGGACTTTCCGCAAGTTATCTTGCCATACCTGACAAAACCGTTAATGACGTAAAAAAAGGAACTGCGGAAATTGTAAATTACAAGGGCAAAAAGGTGGGAGTGTATAAAAATACAGAGGGCAAATGTTATTTAGTTCCAATAAAATGCTCTCACCTGGGCTGTCAGCTAAAATGGAATGATGACGAAAAAACCTGGGATTGTCCCTGCCACGGCTCAAGATTTGACTACAAAGGCAATTTGATTGACGGCCCTGCACAAAAAGGTATTTCAATATAACATTGACTTGAAAATGTAAATATGATAGTATATTTATGCAAGGGAGCGTATAGCGTTTCCTTGTTTTTATACTAATTCCTGATAGAAAGTAGATTTATATTTGCGGAAATTAGACCGCAAAGATTGTCTGCTTTTTATTAGGTGTTAGTATTATATAAGTTTGGGGTGTGTTAAATGAGAATTGTAATTAAGGTAGGTACCTCTACCCTTGCCCACAGCACAGGACTTTTGAACATTAAAAGAGTTGAGCAGATGTGCAAGGTTATTTCGGATTTAAAAAATGCAGGAAATGAAATTGTGTTAGTTTCATCAGGTGCTATCGGTATGGGGCTTGGAAAAATCGGCTTAACCGAAAAACCGCAGGATATTCCCACAAAGCAGGCTGCGGCGGCTATCGGTCAATGTGAACTTATGTACACATATGACAAAATGTTTTCCGAGCATAATCACACAGTAGCACAGATACTATTAACAGGGGCTTTTGTTGCCATTGAGGACTACGGCAAAAACTTAAATAACACACTTTTCAGATTGCTTGAATTGGGAGTTATTCCAATCGTAAACGAAAACGATACCGTTACCACCGACGAAATTGTAATCGGCGACAATGATACATTGGGGGCAACTGTTGCAAATGAAGTAAAGGCTGACTTGCTTATTATTCTTTCCGATATTGACGGACTTTACACAGGTGACCCAAACAAGGACAACAACGCAAAACTTATTGAGGTTGTGCCGAAAATTACAAGTGAAATTGAAGCCCTTGCAGGAAACGAAGGTTCTTCCCTCGGCACAGGGGGAATGATTACAAAAATAAAAGCCGCAAAGGCTGTTACCGAAAAGGGAATAGATATGATTATTGCCAACGGTAAAAATCCCGATATCCTTTACGATATTGTAGAAGGCAAGGGAACTTACACTCGATTTTTGGGGATGAAATAATGACTACATATGAAATACTGAACAAGGCAAAAAAGGCAAAGGAAGAAATTACCCTTATAGGTGTTGAACAGATTAACAATGGTTTACTTTCAATGGCGGACAGCCTTGTGGAAAACACAGAGGAAATACTCCTCGAAAATAAAATTGATTTGGAAAATGCAAAGGGTAAAATAAGCGACGTTATGCTTGACCGACTTTCACTTACCAAAGAGAGAATAGAGGCTATGGCACAGGGCATCAGAGATGTGGCAAAGTTAAGTTCTCCTGTAGGGAAAGTGTTAAGCACCACCACTCGTAATGACGGACTTGTAATTGAAAAAACTGCCGTTCCTATGGGTGTAGTTGCCATAATTTACGAAAGCCGTCCAAACGTAACCTCAGACGCAGCCGCACTTGCAATCAAAAGCGGAAACGTGTGCATATTACGTTGCGGAAAAGAGGCTCACAACAGCGCAAAGGCTATTGTAAATGCGCTTCAAAAAGGACTTGAAACAGCCGAACTTAACAAAGACTTTTTACTGCTTATTGAGGACACTACTCGCCAAAGTGCTACCGACTTAATGACGGCAAACGGATATGTGGATTTGCTCATTCCACGTGGGGGCAAAGGTCTGATTTCTGCTTGTGTGGAAAACGCAACTGTTCCCTGTATTCAAACAGGCACAGGGATTTGTCATATTTATGTTGACGAAAGCGCCGACCTTGAAATGGCGGTAAAGATTATCGAAAATGCAAAAACAAGCAGACCTTCCGTATGCAACGCAGAGGAAGTTTGTGTGGTAAATAAAAATATTGCGGATAAATTCCTGCCAATGCTGAAGTGGGCTCTTGTTGATAACAGAAAAGAAAACAAGGTTGAACTTCGCCTTGACGAAACCGCCTTAAAAATTATTGAGGGCGTAAAGGCTACCGATACGGATTTTGATACCGAGTTTTTGGACTACATACTTGCCGTAAAGGTTGTTGATGATGTGGATATGGCTATCAGTCATATTAACGCCCACTCAACAGGTCACAGCGAATCTATAATTACCGAAAACAGTGAAAATGCCGAAAAGTTCACAAAGGCTATTGACAGTTCTGCTGTTTACGTAAATGCAAGTACAAGATTTACTGACGGCGGAGAATTTGGTTTAGGTTGTGAAATGGGCATTTCCACTCAAAAGTTACACGCTCGCGGTCCTATGGGACTTGAGGAGCTTACAACCTACAAATACATTATCAGAGGAAACGGACATATCAGGTGATAAAATGAAAAACTATTTATTTGGATTTATCGGTGCAGGAAATATGGGGGGCGCACTTGCAAAAGCCGCCGCTAAAAGCACAAAGGAAATATTAATCTGTGACAAGGACAAGGAAAAAGCAAAGTCACTTGCAACAGAATTAGGCTGTGATGTTGGCGATATTGTTGACGTAGTTAAAAACTGCAAGTACATATTCTTAGGTGTTAAACCCCAGATGATGGCGGATATGCTTTCCTCGGTTTCGGAGGAATTACAGAGCAGAGATGATGTTATTCTTGTATCAATGGCGGCAGGGTTGAGCATTGACACGATCAAGAAAATGGCCGGTAAAGATTTCAAGGTTATCAGAATTATGCCAAATACTCCTGTTTCCGTTGGACTGGGTGAAATACTTTACTCAAAAAGCGAAAATACTACTGATGAGGAACTTGCAAAGTTTATTGAGATTATGAAAGGTGCAGGCGCATTAACAAAAATTGACGAAAGTCTTATGGACGCAGGCTGTTCTGTTTCAGGATGCGGACCGGCATTTGTATATATGTTTATCAAAAGTCTTGCACAGGGTGGCGCAGAATGTGGCATTGACTATGACACTTCCCTGCAACTTGCGGCACAGACGGTTTTAGGCAGCGCAAAGTTATTGATTGAAAGCGGAATTGACCCGGACACTCTAAAGCAGAATGTCTGCTCACCCGGTGGAAGTACAATCGAGGGTGTAAAATCCCTTGAAAACAGCGGACTTGAAGATACTGTTATCAAGGCTGTAAAATCCTCCTACCGCAGAAATATTGAACTCGGAGCAACGTGATGCATCGCCTCCCTTGTGTAAAGGGAGGTGGCAAAACTTTAGTTTTGACGGAGGGATTGTGGGCGGTGAATAAAACTTTTCTGCTATGATAAAAGTTCATCTTACAATCCCTCAGTCGGCTTCGCCGACAGCTCCCTTTACACAAGGGAGCCTAAATGCTTTACCCCAACTGTCAACATAACCACCACAAAAAACGACCTTAGTTCCTTTGAACTAAGGTCGTTTCTGTTAATCATAACTTATTTTTCTTTTTTGCTGACAATATTACGGATTACGATAATGGCAATAATTCCGCCAAGCACTACAACTATTCCGAATATCACCAATATTGTAGGCAGAATATCATTTGCAGGTTGCTCAACTGTTCCGCCGTCACCCTGTGTAACCTCTGTAGGTGCAACATTTTTGCCCTCGCCTACTATTGAAACGTGAGAATCCCCTGAGCCGTTGTTCTCGCCTTTTCCGTCTGCATAATTAGTAAAAGTACCCTGATACAAGTCTATGTTATCCTTATCCTGCTCTACTACAGGTACTTCGTCTTTTACTGCTCTCTTACCGTTTACATATAATCTGTATGTAAATGTGAAGTCTTTAAGATATGTCATATCCTCACCGTAAAGTTCGGATATAAAATAAGTAATCTCTGTTTCTCCGCCTTTAAGAACCTCAAAAGAAGCCTTAACAAATGGCTTTGACTTTGAAAAGTCAGCGGTATTTGTAATATCTGTCCAGTTAAATGTTATGCGGTTGTCAAGGTTTGTGTTTGACACAACGCTATTTAATACAGGAAATTCCAAAGTATCATCAACATATTTAAGATATTGGCTGTCGTAAAACAGATTAGCCTGTAATCCTATAACGTCCTCTGTGCAATCGCCAAGGTCAAGTTCGTATGTAACTATGTCGCCTTTTTTGATGTTCAGATTATCCTGTGAATTAATTACAAGGGTATCCTTTGCGGCAAATGAGGGGATGATGGTTAGAGCAACAAGCATAGCAATCATTAAAACCGCTGAAATTGTTTTTATTGTTCTTTTCATAAGTATCAATTCCTTTATCTGTAATACCCTATCATTATATATCATAATTTAAAATAATGCAAATGAATATTATGTGAAAATATTATTTATAGTTGATGTACTCATCGCTGCTGTTTCTTTCATTATCCAAATCGTTGGGAAACCAAGAATCATAGCCTGTTATATACTTTTTATCCTTTTCAGGTTCAAGTTCCTTGGCTTTTTCACCCTTTGGAGCAACGATAATTGAGATAATAAGCACTGCTAACAACAATACAATCGGCGCAAACATTATTATATACATATATATTGTGTCAGGTACTATAGAAGTTCCGTAAACATAAAGTGCTAAATACACAAGAAATGACAGTCCGCAAAGGCTGTACTTTAAAAGCATTTTACCTGAAAATCTTTTTAAAAATACACCTATAGACACAGAAACCATAAATGCTACCAATAGTGGGTCGATTACTGCCAAGACAACTTTCAGAATACCCATATTATCCTCCAAAATGTAAATTTTACACATTAAGAAAATTAAAAGTCTATATATTTTTATACGGAAAAAACTCTCGCTTTAATTCAGCGAGAGTTTTTGATTAGTCATGTTTTTCGTGAGCCGCAAAAACCGGTACAGCCGCTACTGATACAAACAACAGCAACACTAACAATGATACAGGGTTTGAGGCGTCAAGATTTACGTAGCCTGTAAGGGCTACAATCATAAACATTACTGCAACAAGGCATAGAGCAAGTAAAAGGCTCACAGCCTTAATATGTTTTTGCAACATATTGCTTTCCTCCGTTTTTCACACATCATCCAAATGGTGTGCTAATTATAATTTAGAGGAAAAACAATGTCAATTAATATTACAACAATTAAATGTGCTGTAACAACATTGTAAAATCAAAGTATAATTACAATAAAGAAAAATAATTAATTGTAACCATTTTTGTTGTGGCTCTGCCAATTCCAACTGTCCCTGCACATATCCTCAAGGTTTTTCTCTGCTTTCCAACCAAGCATTTTGTAAGCCTTTTCAGGATTTGCATAGCACTCTGCAACATCTCCGGGACGGCGAGGCTTTATAGAATAAGGAATTACCAAGTCATTTACTTTCATAAATGTATTTACAATATCAAGTACGCTGTAGCCTACGCCTGTGCCGATATTGAAAATTTCAGTACCCTTGTGGTCTGCGGCATAGTCGATAGCCTTTACGTGAGCCTTCGCAAGGTCAACAACGTGGATATAGTCGCGAACTCCTGTACCGTCAGGAGTTGGATAATCGTTGCCGAACACACCAAGTTCCTTTAATTTTCCTGCGGCTGTCTGGGTAATGTACGGCATCAGATTATTAGGAATACCGTTTGGATTTTCGCCTATTCTTCCGCTTTCGTGTGCGCCGATTGGGTTGAAGTATCTTAACAGCACTACGGATAAATTATCGTTAGCCTTTGCACAGTCGGTTAAAATCTGCTCGTTCATTAACTTTGTCCAGCCGTAAGGATTGGTACAACCTGTAGGCATACCCTCAACAAGCGGTACAGTTTCAGGAATACCGTAAACTGTGGCAGAAGAACTGAATACAAAATTGTTCACCTTGTACTTTTCCATAACCTCAATCAATACCAATGTGGAGTCAATGTTATTTCTGTAGTATCTTAATGGAATCTGACAACTCTCTCCCACCGCCTTTAGACCTGCAAAGTGGATTACAGCGTCAAAGTCATTTTCTGCAAACATTTTATCTACAGCCTCTTTGTCACAAACATCAAGTTCGTAAAGGGGGATTTTTGTATCGGTCAATTCCTCAACTCGCCTTACAGCCTCAGGGCAACTGTTGTCAAAGTTATCTGCAATTACAGGAGTATGTCCTGCGTTAATAAGTTCAATACAGGTATGTGTTCCTATGTAACCTGCGCCGCCTGTCAGTAATACTTTCATATTAACCTCCTATACCTTTTCCGGCTCCGGATAATCCACGCCGAATGTATCAACGGTAACCTTTGTCATAATCTGGTCATCAAGTGGTTTATCTGAAAAATCAGTATCGCATTGAGCGATTTCGTCAACTGCGTCCATACCCTCAATAACCTTGCCGAAAGCCGCATACTGACCGTCAAGGTGAGGTGCGTTTTTGTGCATAATAAAGAACTGTGAACCTGCACTGTTGGGCATCATTGAACGTGCCATAGACAACACGCCCTCTGTATGCTTTAGGTTGTTTTCAAAACCATTCTGAGAAAACTCGCCCTTGATTGAATAACCGGGACCGCCCATTCCTGTTCCTTCAGGACAACCTCCCTGAATCATAAATCCGTAGATAACCCTGTGGAATGTAAGTCCGTCATAATATCCCTTTTTAATAAGGCTTATAAAGTTGTTTACTGAATTTGGTGCGATTTCAGGATATAACTCCGCTTTGATTGTTTTTCCGTTATTTAATTCAAATGTTACGATTGGATTTACCATTTTAATCATCCTTTCAAAAATATTAACTACCACGCAACTGTAGCAATTATATCAGTAATATTTTATAACATTTTAGTATATTTATCAAGTTTAAATTGAAATATATATTTGATTGTGGTAATATGTATAATATAATAATATGTATTTAAGAGGTATTAAAAATGCAAATCAAAGAATCCGCCGAAGATTATCTTGAAAAAATACTGATACTAAGCAACAAAAATTCTTTAGTACGTTCTATCGATATAGTAAATTATATGAAATTAAGCAAACCCAGCGTAAGCGTTGCTATGAAAAAACTCCGTGAAAACGGCTACATATTAATGGATAATGACGGTTATATTACTCTTACCAAAGAGGGCAAAAAAATCGCCGAGAAGATTTATGAACGTCATATGTTCATTACCAAATGGTTGCAGGATTTAGGTGTTCCTGAGGAAATTGCCTCAAGCGACGCCTGTAAAATCGAACACGTGCTGTCTGTGGAAACCTTTGATGCAATCAAGGAAAAATACAAAAACGGCAAATGTAAAAACTGTAACGGCTGCAAATAATAAACACGGATATTTTACAAAAGAGGTAATGCTATGATAATTGATTTTGATAAAATTGAAACTACCATTATACCCAATTTTCGCGGTGGTGAGAAAAACTTTGCTGCCAATATGTTCGTTGACGGCAACAACAAAATTATGATGGGTAGGCTTGAGCCATCTGCGTCAATCGGTATGCACACTCACGATACAAACAGCGAGATTATCTATATAATTTCAGGTGAGGGCAAATGCCTTTACGATGATGACGTAGATTACCTGAAAGCAGGTTCCTGTCATTACTGCCCTATGGGGCATCGGCACAGCCTGATAAACACAAGCGACGCCGAAGATTTGGTATTCTTTGCGGTTGTACCGGAGCATAAATAATTGAAAAAATCGTCTGTACTGTTCAGGCGATTTTTATAAATATATTGATTTTATAATACCAATATAGTAAAATTGGTTTGTATTTTATTTACTTAACTTGCGAGGTTTCTATGGATATTATTATTGTAGGATGCGGACGTGTAGGCCGTACAATTACCAAACAATTAAGCAAAGAGGGGCATAACATTACCGCTATTGACGTAAGCACAAGAGCCCTTGAAAAAATCGGTGAAAATCACAATGTTATGACAATCAAGGGCAACGGTGCAACCTTTGACACATTAGACGAGGCAGGAATTAAAGACTGTGACTTGATTATTGCCGTAACCGAGGCTGACGAGTTAAACCTCTATACCTGTCTTATTGCCAAAAACGCAGGTGTTCAGAGGACTATAGCCAGAGTAAGAAACCCCGAATACACAAAGGATATTCCAAGATTAAAAGACGAACTTAAACTTTCAATGGCTATTAACCCTGAACAAGCCTGTGCAAGAGAAACCGCAAGGCTTCTAAAATATTCAGGGGCTATTGAGATTGATACATTTGCAAAAGGTGTAGTTGACCTTATTAAATTTAAAATTCAGAGCAACTCCCCTCTTGCCAATCAGAAAATTGTGGATAGCGCAAATCTTTTGAAAGACGGCGTAAGAATTTGCCTTGTTGAGAGGAATAAACAATGCTATATTCCCAACGGAGACTTTGAGATTATGCCGGGGGATATTATCTCCATTGTAGGCTCTGCAAAATCCACAATGAAATCCCTTAAAAAACTCAACGTAAATCTTAATACCAGCCGTAATATCATCATCTTAGGCGGCAGCAGAATTGCATATTATCTTGCTAAAAGTTTAGGGGAAACCGGCGCAAAAGTAAAGATTATCGAGAGAAATATGAAACGCTGTGAATCACTCAGCGAAAGCCTTAAAAACACAATGATTATTCACGGCAACGGTACGGATCAGGATTTCCTTATTTCCGAGGGCATTGAACACGCCGATTCAATCGTTGCGTTAATGAACAGCGACGAGGAAAATATCATTATGTCTTTGTTTGCAAAAGAAGTTAATCCAAAGGCAAAGATTATTACGGAAATTAACAACTTTAACTTTAAGGCAATTTTGGATAATCTTCCTCTTGACACAATTATTCACCCTAAATTTTTGACAGGCGAATATATTGTTAAGTACGTCAGGGCTATGCAAAATTCCGTAGGAAGTAATATTGAAACTTCCTACAGCCTTTTTGATAATCAGGCTGAGGCTCTTGAATTCAGAGTCAGAGAGGAGAGTATGGTTATCGGTGTTCCTCTGTCTATGCTTGAATTAAAACCTGATTTGCAGATTGCCTGTATTAACCGCCGCGGGAAAATCATTATCCCCAACGGTACTGACACTATTCAGTTAAACGACACAGTTATTGTTGTTACAAAACAAAAGGGTCTTTCCTACTTAAAGGATATTCTGGTATGAACAAACGAATTATTCTTTATATTTTAGGCTGGGTGCTTATTATTGAGGGTATTGCTATGCAAGGCTCTACCTTTGTAGGCATTTGGTATCACGAACATAATTATATATACTTTCTGTTAATCGGTTTAGGGCTGATAGTTTTAGGTTTGCCTATTGTACTTTTAAAGCCTAAAAATACTAAAATGTACCGCAAAGAGGGTTTTGCCGCCACCACGTTAAGTTGGATTGTGCTGTCCCTTATGGGAGCCTTGCCTTTCTATTTGAGCAAAACTATTCCCTCATTCATCGACTCTTTCTTTGAGATAGTATCAGGCTTTACTACCACCGGTGCAACTATTCTTACAGATATTGAAAAACTTGACAACTGTATGCTTTTCTGGCGCAGTTTCAGCCATTGGCTTGGGGGTATGGGCGTAATTGTTTTCTTACTTGCACTTATTCCCAAGTTAGGCGGAGCGCAAAATATCAACCTTATGAAAGCCGAATCTCCCGGCCCTGAAGTGGATAAATCCTTTCCCAGCATCAGAAAGTACGCATTACTTTTGTACGGTATTTACATTGGTCTGACTGTTTTGGAAACGATACTTCTGATGTGTGGCGGTATGTACTTTTTTGACGCAGTTACCACCTCTTTTTCAACAGCAGGTACAGGCGGATTTGCCTCCTATAACAACTCAATCGGCTATTTTAACAGTTACTACCTACAGGGTGTTATAGCGGTGTTTATGATGCTGTTCGGTGTAAACTTTTCCTTTTATATTCTGCTTATTGCAAGGAAATTCAACAAGGCGTTCAGAATAACCGAGATTTGGGTTTATCTTGGAATTGTTGCCGTTTCTACTATTACTATTGCTGTTAATGTAATGAAAATTTACGGAAACTTTTTCGACTCTATACATCAGAGTTTCTTCTACGTTTCTTCCATTATTTCCACAACAGGTTTTGCTATTGACAACACCGACAAGTGGCCTGAATTCAGCAAAACGATTATCGTGATGCTTACCTGTATAGGCGCTTGTGCAGGAAGTACAGGCGGTGGACTTAAAGTTTCAAGGCTGATGATTTTGGCTAAAGAAGTGAAAAAACAATTTTTGCTGATAATCCACCCTCATTCCGTTCATACAATTAAAATTGACGGTAAAAAAATATCCCACGATACTACAAGAAGCGTCAGCGTTTACCTTATGGTATATATGGCAATTACACTTTTCAGCATATTGATTGTGTCCTTGGACGGCTACGATTTTACCACAAACGTTACTTCCGTACTTGCTACCCTTAACAACGTAGGTCCCGGCTTTTCCAAAGTCGGCGCTGTAGGAAATTACAGTATTTTCAGTATTCTGTCAAAACTTGTCCTGTGCTTTGATATGATTGCAGGACGACTTGAAATATATCCGCTGTTACTGATGTTTATGCCAAAGGCTTGGAAAAAAGCATAATAAAAACACATCCCACAGGCAATAATAATCCTGTGAGGTGTTTTTATGTCAGAAACGATTTTAAATTTTCAGGAATATGAAGTACCCCGTCAATATCCCTTTGGGGCAAAACTTGTGTTTCTTTACTTTCTGAATGTGGGAGATTGGTTTTGCACACAGGTACTTATTGACACAGGCTATTTTTACGAGGCTAATCCTTTGATGTCCTGGATTATGGATTACCCTCTTGTGGGTTTTTTCGTTAAGTGCGTTCTCCCCCTTGCTCTGTCAATTATCATTTGGCTGTTTTACAAAATATTCAAAATGGAACAAAATAAATTTACAAATTTTGTTATCTACACAGGAGTAGTTTTATACAGCGCCGTAATTCTTACTCATGTTATTAATTTTATCTTTCTATACAACGGAATTTAACTGAAAGGAAGTGATTGTTTTGCCTGTACTCAGCGTTCACAATTTATCTATGAGTTTTGTTGAACAAAATTTATTTAACGATGTTACCTTTGAAATCGAAAAAGGCGACAAGGTGGGTTTTATCGGCGGAAACGGTGTGGGCAAAACAACGCTGTTTAAGATAATCAACGGCAAGTTATCTCCTGACAGCGGTCAGGTTTTTACTGCTTCCGATACTGTTGTTGGATATATGGAGCAACACGCCTGCAGTGAAGGTAACCGCAGTGTGTATGATGAATTAATTTCCGTATTTGACTACCTTATGGAGATGGAAAAGGAAATTGAGGTGCAAAACCGCATTGTGGATTCCTCCCCTATGCCTTCAAGTGAGGATATTGAAAAGCAAACTCGTTTAATCGAGGAGTATCAGCGACTTGGAGGACTTACATACAAAAGTCGCACACGTTCTGCATTATCAGGCTTTGGCTTTGACGAAAAGTATTTTGATATGCCTACCGGTAAATTGTCCGGTGGTCAGCGTTCAAAGTTAAGTCTGTTGAAACTTCTGCTGTCAAAATCCAATATGCTGTTACTTGACGAGCCTACCAACCACCTTGACATAAAGGCTGTTAATTGGCTGGAAAACTTTATCAAGGATTTTAAAGGCTCAATGCTGATTATCAGCCACGACAGATATTTTCTTGATAATGTTACCAACAAAACCATTGAACTTGAACACGAAAAAGTTATGATGTATAAGGGTAACTATACAGAGTTCAAAAACAAGAAAAAAGCATATGTTGAAAGCCTTACAAATAAATATGAAAACGATTTAAAGGAAATCAAGCGAATAGAGGGAATCGTTGAACAGCAAAAACGCTGGGGACGTGAGCATAATTTCATCACCGCCGCAAGCAAACAAAAGGAAGCCGACAGAATAAAAGCCCAACTTGTTGCACCGGACAGTCAACTAAAAACTATGCGTATGAACTTTACTCCGAAACAAACAAGCGGTAATGATGTTTTGATGTGCAGTAATCTGTCAAAAAGTTTTGACAGCAAGTTGTTTGAAAATGTTGACTTACATATTAAAAGAAACGAAAGGGTATTTATTATCGGCGAAAACGGTTGCGGTAAAACAACCCTATTTAATATGATACTGGGGAAAATTGCCCCTGACAGCGGTAGCATTGATTTCGGTGCTCAGGTAGACGTTGGCTATTTTGACCAAATGCAGAACAACCTTGATTTAAACAAAACCGCCCTTGATGAAATTTGGGACAGTTTTCCAAATATGACGGAAACTCAGGTGAGAACAGCATTAGGCAGTTTTCTATTTTCAGGAGATCAGGTATTTATTCCACTTAATAAAATGAGTGGCGGAGAAAGAGCGAGAATCAGTTTATTAAAACTTATGCTTGGAAAAAATAACTTCCTGCTCCTTGACGAGCCTACCAATCACCTTGACAGCGCATCAAGAGAGCAACTTGAAAATACCTTATCCGAGTACGAGGGTACAATGCTTATCATCAGCCACGACAGATATTTTGTAAATAAATTGGCTACAAGAATACTTGACCTTACACAGAACGGTATGGTAGAATATCTTGGAAATTATGACTATTATTTAGAAAAAAACAAGGATTTTGAAAACGCAAAAATCACCAACGGAGATGTAGAGAAAAAGCAAAGTAAGGGTTCAAGCGATTATAAACAGCAAAAGCTGGAACAAGCCAAAGAACGTAAGCGGAAAAATGACTTAAAGAAAACCGAGGCAAAAATAGAGGAACTTGATGAAAAAATCGCAACACTCAACGATATGTTGCAACAGGACGAGATTACATCTGATTACGCAAAACTTATGGAGTTGACTAACGAACTTGAGCAAATGCAAGAGGAACAGGAAACGCTCTATACTCTGTGGGAAGAATTAAGTGAATAACTATCCGTAGCACAGTTGGATAATGCAACAGACTCCGACTCTGTAGATCACCGGTTCGAATCCGGTCGGGTAGGCCAACCCCCTGCGAATTATCGCAGGGGATTTTTTATGATATCTATTCAATTATACTGTTGCACAAAAAGACCCACAGTACAAGCCTGTGGGTCATATATGTTAATTTTTAATTTTTTATTATATTAGTGCATCGGACTTCTCCAATCATATTTCGTTTACATTAATATAATTAAACTCTCATTGGACTATCTCCAAACATTTTTGAAATAATTTTTTATATCTTATCGAATATAACTAAGTATTACATTGGACCAGTCTCCATAAATAACTAACTTGATATTATATTGTAAACGCTTTTCAAGTTATGCCCGAAGGCTTATTAATTTGGTGGAAGGCTCCGTTTCATTTCTTTGATTTGATTCATAAAAGGTTTGAATAACATAATCTTTAACCTCCTGTCCTCTTTTGTTGTCTATATTATACAATAGTTTTCAACGGTTGTCAACTATTTTATTAAAATTTTTTAAATTTTTTTTAAAAAAATTTAAGCCCTGTAAAAACAAGGCTTAAACACTGTATTTTATTCACTTTATACGTTAACAGTAGCTACGTGATAACCGCTGTAGCAGTAGCCATATTCAGAACCGCTCCTTAAAGTTCCGTCCCATGGATCAAGAATCTTAAAGTCGCTTAAGCTTGTACCGTCGCCTGAGTATCCGTAAAAGGTTACATAGTGAGTAGATGAACTTCTCATACTTAACAGACCGACACAAGCTCTGTTTTGGTCAAGCTCTGACTTGATTTTTGCAAGCATTGCACTTGATGATCCAAGACGGTGATATGTACCTCCGTCCCAGGTGCATCCGCCACCGTACCAAAAGCTTCCCGGAGTTCTGACTTTTCCTGTAACCTGATAGTAAGCATACGCAAAAGAATATGCACTGCACATTATAGTTGACTGCGGATAAGCATGTTGTGTCTGCCAACCGATTGTGCCTGCGATTGATGACATTTTGCTGTCGGCGATTGTATTGCCTACAAACTTAGGCTCAACATTTACTTTACATACAGACTCAATTCCGTTGCACTCTGCAACGATTTTTGCCTTGCCTGCACTTTTACAGGTAACTTTACCTTCCTTAGTTACAGTGGCAACCTTATTATTGGTGCTGTAAAATGTAGGCTCGTAGCCGTCATAATTAGTTTTAGCTTTAATACTAAACTTTTCCCCGGCTTCTTTGTTTTCTTTTTCTTTGTTAAGTTTGATTTTTAGAGAATAATCTTTTAATTT
>JAQXSC010000078.1 GCA_029218825.1 Oscillospiraceae bacterium
CTTCCAATGGGTCTGTTTCCGCTGCCATTCCGTCATAGTACACAACGATTTCGTCACCAACAACAATATCTGTATAGCTGTCCTTGTTTTCTACATTCAAGGATATTGACCACCTTGTTCCGTTCGGATAACCATCTGCTGTTTCAGCATACATTACAATGTAATTTTCGTGTACTTCCTCAACAACTCCTGTTACATTAGGCTCGTTCTCGATAATGTCATTCATAGTTCGACCGCAGCCGACCAAGCCAAGCACACAAACCAATGTAAAAACTAATGCCATCAACTTTTTCATAGGTATAACCCCCTTTATCAAATTGGAATTGGTCAAAGCGACATCATCAGCATAACGGCGGTGGCGATAATTACAACTGCCTCTAAAATGCTGACAAGGGTAAATGCCCTCTTTGAAAATCTGTTCTGCTTATACTCTCCATAGGTGAAATAGAGAGTGAGAGCAGAGAATATCATAACCACTAAATATAACCAAGTCATACAATCACACTCCTTTGTCAAATTCAAGTTTATTCAGTTGGGCTTTTGATAGTGAATTGCAAGAAAAGCAATTCAGCAACTAGCGACAGAGTGATTAAACCAGCAACTAAAGAGAAGTAAGCAATTCCAAAAACCAACGGCCCAAGCGATATTACGACTGCAACATACAAAATGTTCTTTGCCTTGATTGCTGTGCGAACATTGCCTTTTATACAGAAAACCAGCAGCAACACAAAAATCAAGCAAGTAATAATGGCGGTGAGGAAAGGTGCGAAATTTGCATAACCAAATGGTGTCAAATCAAAATAGGAGAATGTCTCTTTGACACGCTCGGTCGGAGAGGGTGCAAAAACACATACTGCACCATAGGGTAAGATTTCCAAAATCAGCGTGATAATCGGGAGCAATAAATACAAAAATCTCTTTTTCATAGGACAACCTCCTTCGTCAAATTCAAGTTTGTCTAATTGTTTCCATCTGTTATTCTAGACGCCAAATGTGTCAAATATGTTTCAAACAAATCCAAATTGACACGCTCTTTCAACAAGGAAATTATATCATTGAACACACATTTTTTCAACTATTTACCTCTGCATATTATACTGCTTCATCTGTGTTCTTTTTAGTTCTCTGTATTTATCATCGAGCTTTCTCGGCTTACGATAACTAACGCATGATTTAGGCATGGAATAGGTCTTATCAATATCTGTTTCGCCCACCAGCTTATAAACCTCTGGGAATGCGATAACTAATGCGTCAAGTTTTCTCATAACTGCCTTATCTCGGGTATAAACAACTGCTGTCTGTTCCCCTGCATTAAAATTGATAACAGTTTCCTGCTCATACTTGGATAAACTGCCCATTAAACCACTCCTTTCTCTCTGACTCGTATTTTGGGCGACTCTAGACTCGTACTTTTGACGGGCAAATAATAAAGCCTGCCGTAGGCAGGCGGATAGGATGGGATAGGATAAGATAGAGATGGTATATCTCTTTTTTATCTTTTTATTTTATTCTTTTCTTTGGTTCTTTCTTTTCTGCTTTTCTTTTTCTCTTTTTTCTCTAGGAAGAGAAGGAATGGGAAGGGAAGGTTGCACTGACAAGACCACAAAAAAGACATCCACTACAAACATGTTCCACTGTCCGTTTTGAATGCCTTTTTATTCTGATTTCGCTCGTTAATTATCGGAGCAAAATCAATCCATATTATTCACTTGATAATTTCCTCGTCTGCCATTTTACAATTGCATATTCACGATAATTATTGCCCTACTGCCTTTGCTTTCTCCGCTTCTATTTCTGCCCACGCTTTCCTCGCTTCTTCTCTTTTTCGTGCCATATATTTGCGGTTACTTGCTCGCTTTTTCTCCAGTTTTTCCTGCCTTTTGGCTTCTGCCAGCTTCTCCTCTTCCGTCAGTTCCACAACCACTTCAGGAACTACAAATCTGCCGATATAATTCAAATAAATATCTACATCCTGCGTTCTGTTTGCACCACTTCCAACTGCCTTATAAACCATGATTTTATCAACAAATTCGTTCAATATGGCTGGTGTCAGTTCCTCGAATGTCGTATGCTTTTTTACAAGCTCCATGAACACATCCACATCCGTTTTCTTTGCACTCATGCCCTCTAATTCAGCATTATCTCTGTCAATATCCGCTTCTAATACTTCGAGCTCCGACTCGTAATCACTAAGCATTGCATTGAAGCGTTTATCGTTCAATTTACCGCTGATATTGTCCTCATACAGCTTCTTTATCAGACGATTGATTTCACTCACTCGTTTCTGCTTCTTAGCAAGCCTTTTCTCCAGTCTGACTGATAACTCTCCCTGCTGTTCTTCGGAAATACTACATACCTTTTCCCTAAACTCTGCTTCATTCTCCACTGCATAATCACAAGTTCTTTTTATGGTTTCCAACACAAGCGTTTCCAGCGCCTTTGTAGTAACGGAATGACTGCAACACAATTTTTCATAACGCTGTCTACCTCTTATATTGTTGGAGCAATCGTACCTATCTTCGGGTGCATGATATATCATCTCCCCTGCCTTAAAATAATTTTTTTTCCATATTCCCTGCGCATTTCTGTGATGATACATTTTTGCTCCACAATCTGCACAAAACACTTTACCGGTAAGAGGATTATTCTCCTCAAATACACCTTTTCTTCTTGGAGTATCTACCAGCTTCTGCACTGTTTCCCATGTATGCTTGTCGATAATCGGTTCTTGGGTATCTTCAAAGATAATCCATTCGGATGAGTCTACTTTAGTAGGTCGCTTATCCTTGTACGACTCCTTTTTTGTTCTAAAATTAACAGTACATCCAGTGTATTCCATTCTTGTTAATATGGTCTTAACAGTGCCACCTCTCCACATATACGGATGTTCCATATCAAATGACTTTATATTAACTCCCCTGCCACGAATACCCAAATAATATTCGGGTCTTTCCACCTTATCCTCTGCCAGTTCCCTTGCAATCTGATAGGGTCCTTTCCCATTCAGACACATATTAAATATCCTACGAACAACCTCGGCAGCTTCTTCATCAATTACCCATTTATCGGGGTTATCTGCACTCTTTTTATATCCATAGCAACAGCGGTTGGTTGTATGTGCTTTCCCACTCATACCTCTTGCCTTTAATACCGTTGTTATCTTCCGACTGGTATCACGCACATACCACTCGTTCATAATGTTCAAGAATGGGGCAAATTCTGCACTCTCCCTGCGCTCGCTGTCAACACCATTGGAAATCGCTATAAAATGCACTCCCTTTTCCCGAAACATGACTTCTGTGTAAAATCCTACTTGCAAATAATCTCTACCGATACGGCTCATGTCCTTTACAATGACTGTTCCCACCTTGCCAGCTTCAATATCCGCAAGCATTCTCTTCCAGTCGGGTCTGTCAAAGTTTGTACCAGTCCATCCATCATCCGTGTAATGCTCGATATTCTCATACCCATGCTGTTCTGCATACTGTGTCAACATCCGCTTCTGATTGACGATACTGTTTGACTCTCCCTGCACCTCATCATCCTTTGAGAGTCGCTCGTATAAAGCTGTGATTTTAAATCTCTTATCCTTGATTTTCATTGCTATCCTGCTCCTTTGCATTTTGAATATTTCCACTGCCTACTCTCAAAGTGTATTACATCGGTATAGGGTTTCGGCGGGGTGGTGTAATGCTCGGTAACAGATGCGGCGGCGACCGTAAACGTCTGTCCCTCAAAAAGCTCCGGCAGGGTCGCTTCGTCCTCGGTGTCCACGTCGGATTTGCCTTTCAGCATAGTGCGGAAACAGGCGTCAATGTCTTTCCAACCACCGTGAATGACATTTTTGCCCTTGGCGGTAAACTGCTTGCCGCCGCACTCAAATACGGCAGTGACAGCTTCGTACACATGGTCAGGAGCAACCGCGCAAAGCAGCTTGCAGCAGATAAGGGACAGCAGTTTCTTTTCGCTTTCTGCAAGTCCTGTAAAACCAGCCTTTGCAAGCTCCGCTGTGGGCAGAATTGCATGATGGTCTGTTACCTTGGCATTGTTGATAACGCGCCCCATCTCCGGGGCAAGCTCCACGCCCTGCATAAAGGGAAGCTGTGGC
Organism: Oscillospiraceae bacterium; assembly: GCA_029218825.1. Lineage (GTDB taxonomy): Bacteria > Bacillota > Clostridia > Oscillospirales > Acutalibacteraceae > Ruminococcoides. Next base: position 4,109 of record JAQXSC010000078.1, read on the forward strand.
AACAGTGCCGCGACAAGGTCAGCCGCCGACTGTTCCATGTCGGAAGTGATGTAATTGCTGTCCGTTCTCGGATAGGTCAGCAGCCGCTTTTCGTACAGGGCTTGGGCATAATCAAGGGTCTGCTTGGCAGTAAAGCCATAAATTCGGTTGGCTTC
>JAQXSC010000079.1 GCA_029218825.1 Oscillospiraceae bacterium
TGGAAGGGGCTCGAAGCCGAGGGTTAAGAAAACAGTCCTGCGGACTGTTTTTACCGAGGAGCGTTGATGATGCATTTCCTCTTTACGTGAACACAGGCGACGAGAAGGAAGTGCTGTGTAGATGAACGTACTTCCGGCGCACCAAAAACAATAACCCCACCATAGCGTTAGTTATAGTGGGGCATTATATTATCAAAATATATATTAAACTGTTATTTCTATTTGATTTCCCTCTATTGCAACAACGCAACTTTCGTAATATCCATCACCTGTTGCTGTTAAATCTATTTTAAATCATCTACTTTAACTCGCAAAAGTGAATTATGCACATTTCAATATATTCAATACCTCTATAAATTGGAATTTATTTATTAGATTTCAATCCTTTGCTATACTTATCAAATAATAAATCTGCCCTGTTATTTATGTTTTTTTTGATTGTTTCTAAACACATTTTTAACTCATCATTGTTTGTCGGATACGGATGAGAAAGATTTTGCCCTTTAAAAAACGGATTCCCAACTATCTTCTTATCTTCAATTTTATAGTACATACTCAAACAATATTTTTCTTGATTTTCAATAAAAAAACTATGCCATTCTTTTATAGTTTCATTGTCTACTTCTTCTGAAGTATTAGAATATTTCAAATTTAATCCTTCATCAACACATTCTTGTATTTTATCAATCATTAAAGGAAAATAATCTCTTACATCACTTAATAGTCCCTTTGCCGAATTAAAACCTTGAGGACAAGGCATAAAATTTGCAACAGTGTGACAAAGCTCCGCCAGTTCTTTCATATCCGTATATTCATTGCATAAGGCAGTTACTCGATTTCTTGCTTTAGGGTTTTTAAAATATTTTTCTGGAAATGAATCATATTTTTTATAATGATTCTTATATATCTTAACATTTCCTGCTTCTGCTATTGGATATTCCTCTGGATATTTTAAATGCATCGCATATGAAAAAGTTATCCAAAACGAGTTAATTACATCATAGAATGGACTTTGATTCCATTTTAATTCTTTATAGCATTGTTTTGCTTCTTCACAATATTCCGCATCGCCTTGTGCTGATGTGAAAAAAAGAAACAACTTATCAATTGAGTTAAATTCTTTTAAATCTTTAATTAATAACTCTTTACTTATTTCCAAAACAACCTCTCCTCCAAAAATTCCGATTTATAAATCACTTATTGTAAATAAGCATAGCATATAAATAATACAATTCTTTACTTCAATTCCACAATGGTAACTCCGCTTTCGCCCTCGCCAAAGGTTCCCAGTCTGAAACTTTTTACCTGTTTTATTGTCCTTAGGTGTTTTTGAATTTCCGTTCTTAAAACGCCGGTGCCTTTACCGTGGATAATAGTAAGGTGCTGAACATTGGTCAGAATAGCGGTATCAATAGCAGAGTCCACAGCCATAATCGCCTCAATAGCTGTCTGTCCTCTTACGTCAACTTCGGTAACAGGATGAATATCAACGCTCCGTTGAACGGTGCGGTTTCTGTTTTTGTAAGGATTGTTGATTTTTTCGTTTTCATTTTCCTTTAGTCGCAGGTTAGAAAGTTCCACTCTTGTTTTGATGATACCTGCCTGAACTAATACCATATTGTCCTTGTCAGGCAAAGCAAGTACTACCGCCGATTTATCAATATCATAAATCAGAACATTGTCACCAACCTTTAAAGGTCTTGGCAGTTTGTAGTTTGAGGTTTTTTGCTTTTCGATAGGGTCGGAACTTTCCTCGATTTTCTTAATGCCCTGTCTTAACTTTGCCTTTGTATCTGTGTTTTGCAGATTTTTATTTTTCTTTGCCTTGTCGATTTCATCAATTAATGCATACGCTTGTGCCTTTGTTTGTGATACAATTCTTTCTGCCTCTTCTTTGGCACGTTTAATTGCGATTTCTGCGTCACGTTTTGCACGAGCAACTTCGTTTTCAGCCTTTTGCTTTTCGGTGTTAGCCTTTTGAGTTAATCTCTGTGCGTTTTCAATTTGCTTTTCAAGGCTTTGACGTCTTTGCTCAAGGGTTTCAACAACGTCCTCAAACTGTCTGCTTTCGGTGTTTACAAGTTCCTTTGCACGTTCAACAATTTTGCTGTCCATACCAAGCCTTTGGGAAATTGCAAATGCATTACTTTTGCCCGGTACACCGATTAAAAGCCTGTAGGTTGGACGTAAGGTTTTAACGTCAAATTCGCAACTTCCGTTTTCAATGTTAGGAGTTTTAAGGGCAAATTCCTTTAACTCTGCATAGTGAGTGGTACTTGCAATTTTTGCCCCTCTGCTCCTTAACTTTTCAAGGATAGCAATAGCAAGAGCCGCACCCTCAACAGGGTCGGTACCTGCGCCAAGTTCGTCAATTAGGGTTAATGTAGAAGAGTTTGCAAGTTTCAAAATACCGATTATATTCGTCATATGTGCAGAGAATGTGGATAAACTCTGCTCAATGCTCTGCTCGTCACCAATGTCAACAAGTACACGTCTGAAAACAGAAAGTCTGCTGTTATCACCGCAAGGCACCATCATACCGCACATAGCCATGAGGGTCAGCAGTCCGATGGTTTTCAAAGTAACGGTTTTACCGCCTGTGTTTGGTCCTGTTATAACAAGGGTGTCGAAGGTTTCTCCTAAAGTCACGTCAACAGGAACAACCTTTGCAGGGTCAATAAGGGGATGCCTTGCCTGTTTCAAATCAATAATTCCCTTTTCGTTGAGAATGGGAACAGTAGCCTTCATTTTGTAGGCAAGGTGCGCCTTTGCAAAAATAACGTCAAGTTCCACCAAGTTCTTAAAACTGCCGATTATCTGGTCTGCATAGGAGCCTGCAAGGGAAGAAAGTTCAAATAAAATACGCTCGATTTCCGTTTCTTCCTTTGAAATCAGTACCTTGATATCGTTGTTTGCCTGAACAACTCCCATAGGCTCAATAAATACCGTCTGTCCGCTGGAACTTGTATCGTGGACAAGTCCCGGCACGTTGCCCCTACATTCAGCCTTTACAGGCACAACATATCTGCCCTCACGTTGAGTAACGATTGTGTCTTGCAGATACTTCTGATAGGTACTGCTGTGGATTATTTTATCCAGAACTTCCCTTGCTTTTGATGATGCAGTACGGATTTTTCTGCGAATGTCCGACAAAGCAGGGGAGGCGTTGTCGGCAATTTCCTCAGGGCTGATTATACAGGAGTTGATTTTGTCCTCTAAAAATTTGTTTGCCACAAGTCCCTGAAAATTAATATCAAGGCTTGTGCCTGTGTTTTCACATTTGCCGTACCATTGTTTAACTCCCCTGATAATACGCAGAGTTTCCCCAATGCTCAACAACTCTCCTGCTGTAAGGCAACCGCCGGCTTCACTGCGACGTAGCATATTAGCGGGATTTTTCATATTTCCAAATGACGGCGCACCGAATTTGCCTGTCAGTACAAATGCGTCGTCGGTTTTCTTTAAATTTGCCTCTGCTTTTTTAAGTGTAAATTCCGGCTTTAGGTTTAGTATTGTTTCCTTGCTTTCCTCGCAGGAAACGCTGTCTGCAAGGAGAGTTAAAATTTTATCAAGTTCAAGTGCTTTATAATGTCTGTCCATACTCTTTCCTTATGTAATACTTTTGAAAAATTGTAATGTTTTAAAATCTTTCTCTAAAATAAATTTAATGTATTCCTCACTGCAAAAATTCAGCGTTTTTAAATCCTCATCAGGCATTGAAAATGAAAACAACTTCTCCTTGTCAGCATAGCAACAATGCCTTAAAGCGGTTGTTGTGCTGATGTTAATCTGAATTTTATGCTCCGCAAAATCCTCAGGAACACAATTACTGCAAATCAACTGTCCTGTCCTTGGGAGAAAAAACATTTTTTCGCTGTCATATGCGCCACATTCTCGGCACATAACAAGGTCAGGCATATATCCTGCAAGGCACATTAACCTTAACTCCACACAAGCCTTTACCGTAAAAATACTACGCTTGTTTTCCGACAGCAAATACAAGGCGTTGAGAATAAGGCTCAAATATTCTTTAGCCTCTTGCTCCTTCGGTGCTATGTATAAGGCAAGTTCACAAAAGTATTGGCTCAGATACATATTTTCAATGCTGTTTCGTAGTCCGCCGAATACTTTTATTACCCTTGCGTCGCCTATGCTGTAACTGTCCTTGCCCTTATACATTGTAAGACGTGAGTAACTCAAAAGGTTTGTAGAGGCGCATTTGGAACTTTTTATATCCTTTGCCCCTCTTGCAAAGCCTTTTACTACTCCGTGGTCATCTGTCAGTACAGTAATCAGTTTATCTTTTTCACCTATATTCTGTTCCCTGATTATCAGTCCGTTGGTTATAAATTTCCTCATCTTTTTTCTGTGGTTCCTCTTGATGTCCGTTATCGTGAATACACTTATATACAAGGTAGTCATACACACTTCCGCTGTGGAAGAATGCTTGCCAAGCGTCAATTTCATTCATAAATATCACCGTTTATATTTTAACTCATACAAAGGGTAATATAGGTAGTAAAATGTAGAAACAAAAAATTAACTTTTCCGGTAAATTTTGCTATTATTTAAAGTCGTTTTCGTCAAAGCCAAAGTTACGCATAAGTTGTAGGCTGTTTCGCCAATCCTCTTTAACTTTTATCCAGGTTTGCAAATAAACCTTGCAGTCAAAGAAGTTTTCCATATCCTGTCTTGCAAAACTGGAGATTTTTTTCAGCATACTTCCGCCTTTGCCGATTAATATCCGCTTGTGGGTTTCCCTTTCACAGTAAATTGTTGCGTCAACGTCAAGTATATCCTTGCCCTCACGCATTTTCATTTTTTCGATAACTACCGCAATTCCGTGGGGGATTTCCTTGTCGCAGAGCCTCAGGATTTTTTCTCTTATCATTTCACTTGCAAGTACTCTTTCAGGCTGGTCGGTAAGTGCGTCATCCTCAAAGAAATGTCCGCCCTCAACAGCCTGTTGCTTTAACTCCGCTTTCAGTTCCTCAATTCCGCTTCCGTCGGTGGCGCTGACAGGCACAACAGCCTGAAAATCATAGAGTTTGCTGTATGAAAGAATTTGTTTCATCAACTGCTCTTTTTCTTTTACGGTGTCGATTTTATTGATGGCAAGAATTACAGGCATATCCATTTCCCTGAACTTTTCAATAAGTTTAAGTTCGGTATTTCCTGCTTCTTTGTCAGCCTCAACAACAAGCATACAGCAGTCAACACCGCCTACGCTTTCGCTGATTGAACGTACCATATATTTGCCCAGAGAATTTTTCGGTTTATGCATACCCGGAGTATCAACGAACACAAGTTGAATATCATTTTCTGTTAAAATACCTGTAATTTTTGTACGTGTAGTCTGGGGTTTGCTTGATACAATAGCAACCTTTGTGCCTAACATTCTGTTAAGTAATGAACTTTTACCTACGTTAGGTCTGCCTACTATTGCGATAAACGCAGATTTTTGTGATGTTTCCATAATAACTCCTATACTAAAAATATACCACCACTTAGTAACAGCATACTAAAGGCGGTGGTATTGTCATTTTTTTGATTTAATCTTGTGGTAAATACGCTTTGCTCCCATAGGCCCAAAACCGACAAACAATGCTGACAGTATAAAGGATAATACAAGCAACACTAAAAGCGCAGGTCTTTGCAGAAAGAATTGCACGATATAGTTTATTGAGTTCAGGTCAAAGTAAAACAGATAAGCGATTGTAACCGCAACAAATGTAAAAGCAAGTACAGCGCCTGCGGCAACGTCCTTTGCAATACGAGCAATAGGGTCGTAACTTTGTGTGTTAAGATTGCAAAGTTGTTCAAGACAGGTGTTGAAAATTTCAGCAGTCATAATTGAGGCAATAAGCATAAGTATAACAGCCCATTCCGCCTTTGAAAAATTGTAGAAAAAACTGAACAGTATAACATAAAATCCTGCAACCATATGAAATCGCATATGGCTTTCGTTTTTTATGGTAAACCAAATGCCCCTGAACGCAAATTTAAAACTGTTTATCTGACGTTTCATTCTGATACAATGTAACTTGAGGAAGCAGGAAGTCCCAGTTTAGTCATAATCAATTCTTCTTTTTCTCTCATTCTCACTCTTTCCATACTTTCAATATGGTCGTAACCTAAAAGGTGAAGAACGCTGTGGGCGGTTAAGTAGGCAACCTCACGCTGAAGTGAATGACCGTATGCCTTGGATTGTTCAATAGCCTTTTCCATTGACAGAACAACGTCACCTAAAATCTTTGCGCCTGTTTCCATATTGACGTCATAAACGCCGTTTTCACCCATAGGGAATGACAGCACGTCTGTAGCGGTATCTTTGTTTCTGTATTGTGAGTTAAGTTTTCTGATTTCCTCATTGTCAACAAAAGTAACGCTGATTTCCGCGGAACCCTCAAAGTTTTCGGACTGCAAAACTGCATTACAGCAACGTCTGATTAGCATACGCAGACCTGTGGGGATTTTAACAGCCTTTTGATTGTTTGTAATAATTACTCTGATTTTATTTTCTGTCATTTAATCTCACCTCGTTTTTTTCGTAAGCCTTTATAATATCCTGAACAAGTCGGTGTCTGACGACATCCTTTTCATTGAATTTACATTGGGCTATATCATCAATACCTTTTAAAATTCTGATAGAGTCTTTCAATCCGCTTTTTGCTCCGTTTGGCAAGTCAATTTGGGTAATATCTCCTGTGATTACCATTTTGCTGTTAAATCCAAGACGAGTCAAAAACATTTTCATCTGTTCTCTTGTGGTGTTTTGAGCCTCGTCAAGAATAATGAAACTGTCGTCAAGTGTACGACCTCTCATATAAGCAAGTGGGGCAACCTCGATATTTCCCTTTTCAACGTATCTTTGATAGGTTTCAGCACCTAACATATCAAAAAGAGCGTCGTAAAGCGGTCTTAAATACGGATCAACCTTGCTTTGTAAATCACCGGGTAAAAAGCCTAACTTCTCTCCGGCCTCCACGGCAGGTCTTGTTAAAATTATTCTGTTAATCTGTTTACTGCGAAAGGCTGTTACAGCCATAGCCACAGCAAGATAGGTTTTGCCTGTACCGGCAGGGCCTATGCCAAAGGTTATGGTATTGTTTGCTATCTGTTCACAATAGCGTTTTTGACCTATGGTTTTCGGCTTGATAGGTTTACCTTTAGCGGTAATACAGATACATCCGTCGGCAAGTTGACTGAAGTTTTCCTCCTGTCCGTCATTTACAAGAGATATACAGTACCTTATGTTTTGCTCTGTGAGATTTTCTCCACGGTTAATAAGGTGCATCAGATTGCTGATGACTTTTTCCGTTTTAAAAACATTTTCCTCGTCACCGATTATTTTCAGTTCCTCATCTCTCACAAGAACCTTTGTATTAAACTCTTTTTCAATCAACTTGATGTTTTCATCAAAGTTACCGAAAAGAGCAACTGCGTGTTCCGTTCTGCCGATATTAATAAATTTTTCCGTATAAAAAACTCCTAATCATATATAATGAATATTTTTTGCAATTATAACACAAATTAAGACAAAAATCAGCAAAAATGTATAAAAAACATAATTTCGGTGAGTTGCATAAGTACAACCCAATTTTTGTAAAATGATTATTGCAATTTGCTACAAAAATGGTATGGATAAAATTTTATTCTGTACCGATTTTGCGATTTTTTCTGCATAAAAATTTATGAAATATTTTCTCAAAATTTAGTATTGACAAAAACAGGGGAATATAATATAATAATCCACTGTAAAGTGTTTTGCTTTACAGTGATATTGGGAGGCATGGTACTTTGGAAAAAAACCTTGAAATTTCCTTGCTTTTCGATTTTTACGGACAATTATTAAAAGAACAACAGCAAAAGGCAATATCACTTTACTATAATGACGATTTGTCGTTGTCCGAGATTGCCTATGAACTTAACATTACAAGACAGGGTGTTCGCGACTCAATAAAGCGCGGTGAAAGTCAACTTTACACTTACGAGGAAAAGTTGGGACTTTTTGAAAGATTCAGAAAAACTCAATCGGCACTTTTGAGCATTGAAAACCTTGCTGAAAAATTAACTGAAAACTACGATAAATCATTGGCGGAGGAGATTATCGCCACCGCCAAATCCTTACGTGAATAGAGGTGAACCATAATGGCATTTGAGGGACTGTCCGAAAAACTTACCGGCGCATTTAAACGTTTGAAAAATAAAGGCAAGTTAAAGGAAAGCGACGTAAAAGAAGCAATGCGTGAAGTTCGTCTTGCACTTTTGGAGGCGGACGTAAACTACAAAGTAGCAAAGGAATTTACAAATAAAGTTACCGAACGTGCAATCGGAAGCGACGTTATGGAAAGTCTTACTCCTGCACAGATGGTTGTTAAAATAGTAAACGAGGAACTGACTGCCCTTATGGGGTCGGAAACTGCTCGTATAGAGTTTGCCTCACATCC
>JAQXSC010000080.1 GCA_029218825.1 Oscillospiraceae bacterium
TCAACATCAATCAACCCCATAAGGTCAAATCTAAATCCGTCTATATGGTATTCCTCAGCCCAATAGGTTACGGAATCCACAATAAACTTGCTTGCCATTTTACGCTCGGTTGCAACATCATTACCGCAACCTGAGCCGTTAGACCAACTTCCGTCGCCGTTAATACGATAGTAGTAATTGGGGACTGTCCTGTTAAAGCTTGAATCTTTATCCTTTAGAGTATGATTGTAAACAACGTCCATAATAACGCCGATACCGGCTTTATGGAGAGCTTGTATCATCTGTTTACATTCCTTGATTCTCACTTCACCTTTTTTAGGATTAGAGCTGTAAGAACCCTCAGGGCAATTATAATTTACAGGGTCGTAACCCCAATTATAGTTCTTATCATTGTCAGAAGTATCCGCCTCATCTACAGAGCCGAAATCGTAGAATGGGTTAATTTGAACATAATTTACGCCAAGTTCTTTTAAGTAATCAACACAGGTTGACTTTGAACCTGAAATACTGTTTACGGTAGTACCTGTTTCGGTAAAAGCAAGGTATTTGCCACGGTTATTCTTTGACACACCGCTTGTTTCGGATGATGAAAAATCGGCAATCTGAATTTCCCATATTTTTGCATCTGTAGGGTTATCAACGGTTATGTGACGATCCTGTTCCCAACTTTCGGGATCTGTGGAGTCTAAATCCACCACCATACTTCTCTTACCGTTTATTCCGCAGGCTTTGGCATAAATATCGGCAGTTTCGTAGGATTTTTTTCCGTGATTAACAAGGTATGTATAATAAGTATTTTTCAGGTTGCCGTTGATTTTGGCACTCCATACACCTGTTGACTTACTCTTATACATTGTGACCATTTTGAAATAGCCGGAACTTTTTTCGCTGTCACTGCCCTCTTTATAAAGTCTGACTTTTACGGACTTTGCATTAGGGGACCACACACGAAACGTAGTGGAAGTTTTTGAATAAATCGCACCTAACTGTCCTGAGTATGCAGTCTTGTCAAGTTTTTTGGCATATGCCTCGTAGTCTGTCTTGGCAGAGCCTGTAAAAAAACTTAAAGTAAACAAGGAAAAAATCAAAATTGTTATTAAAACCATGGATAAAATACGTTTAAAAATCATTTAGTTCACCATAAAATAAATATATATTTTAACATAGTTTTCAATAGTAATATTCTATCAAAATTCAATGGATATATATTTCTATTAAAGAAAATACACCCTGAGTTACTACATTTTGGGTGTAGAAAATCAAGGTGTATTTATGTGTATTTTGCCAATAAGTTTTTATTTTTTAACAGAATATTCAATAATATTATATAAAATTATCTAAATTCCCTAAAATCCATAAACTGCGCTTTCACCAAGTTGTTCCTCAATTTCAAGAAGTCGATTATACTTGGCAACTCTGTCTGTGCGACAGGGTGCGCCTGTCTTGATTTGACCGCTGTTTACCGCTACGGCAATATCGGCAATAGTGGTATCCTCGGTTTCTCCGCTGCGGTGGGATATTACTGCGCTGTATCCGGCTTTGTGAGCCATTTCAATAGCCTGTAAAGTTTCTGTAAGCGTGCCGATTTGGTTGATTTTTATTAAAATGGAGTTACCGGCACCTGACTGAATGCCCTGTGAAAGTCGGCTTGTATTTGTAACAAACAAATCGTCGCCTACAAGTTGAACCTTGTTTCCGATTCTTTCGGTAAGTTTAGTCCAGCCCTCCCAATCGTGTTCGCTTAATCCGTCCTCAACAGAGATAATAGGATATTTTGTTACAAGTTCTTCTACCCAATCAATAAGTTGCAGACTTGTTATGCTCTTATTTCTTTTAGGTAAATGATACTCCTTATTTTCGTACCACTCGGATGATGCCACGTCAAGGGCAAGTTTTGTATTGGCGGTATTGTAACCTGCTTTTTCAATAGCCTCAATAATAAGTTCTATGGCTTCCTCGTCACTGCCTAAATTAGGTGCAAAACCGCCCTCGTCACCTACTGTTGTGCCAAGACCCTTTGATTTCAGTATTGACCCTAATGTGTGATAAATTTCACAGCACTGTCTTAACCCCTCTTTAAAGCAACAGGCTCCCACCGGCATAATCATAAATTCCTGAATATCAACATTGTTACTTGCATGAGCGCCGCCGTTGAGAATATTCATCATTGGCACAGGCAATTTATTAGTGAGAGTACCGCCTAAATATCGGTACAAAGGCATATACAGGTAATTTGCCGCCGCCTTTGCAACAGCAAGGGATACCGCCAAAATTGCGTTTGCGCCGAGTTTTTCCTTGTTTTTTGTACCGTCAACCTGACACATTCGGTTATCTATTTTAATCTGTTCAAAACAACTTTCACCTTTTAATATAGGCGAAATGATATTGTTAATATTACTTACCGCCGTTGATACGCCTTTTCCGTTGTATCTATCCCCTTTATCTCTCAATTCAACCGCTTCAAAAACACCTGTTGAAGCACCTGAGGGTACACTTGCCACCCCCACAGTTCCGTCATCTAACACAACGCTGCAACTGACTGTAGGGTTTCCTCGTGAGTCGATTATTTCCATTCCGCGAATTTCTCTGATAATCACAAAAACTCTCCTTTACATATTTCTACTACTATTGTAAATAGAAAATGTAAAATTATACTCACCTTTTTCTTAAAACAGTATATATTGTTAATGAACGAAAATTACTGTTGCATTTTGCAATCAAAGTATTATAGATTTCCACACGTCCTATGCCCACTAAATGACGTTTGGATTTAAATTTTGTGGGCAGAAAGGACATATTCATATGGAAACTGTTTATTACACTGTCAGAGACGGCAACACACTTTTCGGTATTGCACAATTCTTCGGCACAACCGTTGATAAAATAATGATGATGAACAGGCTTGACGACCCAAATAATATCTTTCCGGGGCAGACTCTTGTAATTCCTGCCGGTACTGAAAACGCAACCGGCTTTGTATATATCGTGCGTCCCGGTGACACATTGTGGTCAATAGCGCAGAGGTACGGCACTACTGTTGACAATCTTTTAAGAAAAAATGCAATTTCCAACCCTAACATTATTTATCCGGGTTTGAAGTTGAATATTTAGTTACAGTAAAAGGCACTCCTGTCAGGAAGTGCCTTTTGCTTTGCTTTGTAAATATTTATCAATCTGTTCTCTGTCATAGTCGCAGAGGTCGTCAACGCCTGCCAAAAACTCGTTATGATGACGCACCTCGTGGTGGAGAATAGCCCGAAGTTTTTGGGTTAACTGTTCTTTGGATAAATTACCATACACACGTGAAATACTGCCGTAATAGATTTCAATATGCCGTCCGATGGAATTCCTCACATACAAACCTAATATGTATAAATCGTTATTTACAGCCTTTGGGTGGAGTTTAGTTTCATCTAAAAGCAAAATTCCGCCGGATAAATCACGATACAGTTCAACAGGCATTTCGTTGGCAATATCGTCTAAAATATTGCCACATTCCTCGAAAGTAACCATTAGTCAAGATAATCTTTAAGTTTCTTACTGCGTGATGGGTGTCTTAACTTTCTCAATGCCTTTGCCTCAATCTGTCTGATACGCTCACGAGTTACCGCAAACTCCTGGCCCACTTCCTCAAGAGTACGGCTCTTGCCGTCCTCAAGACCGAAACGGAGTTTCAGAACCTTTGCCTCACGAGGGGTAAGAGTAGATAAAACCTCCTGTAATTGTTCCTTTAAAAGTGCGTGAGAAGCCTCGTCAGCAGGAGCAGGAGTATCGCTGTCAGGAATAAAGTCACCTAAATGGCTGTCCTCTTCTTCACCGATTGGGGTTTCAAGGGAAACAGGCTCTTGTGCTACTCTCAAAATTTCCCTAACCTTATCAACGGACATATCAAGTTTTTCGGCAACTTCCTCCGCTGTAGGCTCGTGGCCTTGCTCGTGGAGAATTTGTGTTGAAACTTTCTTAACCTTGTTAATTGTTTCCACCATATGAACAGGAATACG
>JAQXSC010000081.1 GCA_029218825.1 Oscillospiraceae bacterium
TTCCGCTGCATAAGTCAAGTACGGTAGGGTTAGGAATATTTTTCAAAAACGACAGACAATCTCTCAAAACAACCTCTGTGTCATCACGTGGGATAAGCACTCCTTTTCCCACCTTAAAAGGATAGCCGAAAAACTCCCATTTACCTACTAAATATTGCAAAGGTTCGCCGTCAATTCGTCTGTTTACAAGGCTGTCAAAATCGCCTAACTTATTTTCGTCAACACATTCATCGCCTTTTGTGATAAGGTCGGTTTGAGTGTAGCCAAATATATGCTCAATAAGGCATAATGAATTAAAGGCAGGAGAGTCAACCCCTGCCTTTTCAAGTTTATTTTTAGTTGTAGTTTGAAGTTCTTTTAAAGTTATCATTTTACAATATCCGAGCCATCCTCAGGGATAACCGCTTTCATAGCCTTGATTGCAACCTCGCACATTTTTTCGTCAGGCTCTTTTGTGGTAATTCTCTGCGCCCATAGACCCGGAGCGGCGATAATTCTTGTAACAGCGTTATCATATTTTCCGCAGAGTTTGATTAACTCGTAACCGATACCGCAGGTAAGGGGCAGAAGTAAAATCTTAATAACAGGTCTTAACCAAGTGAACGGCACAGGAAAAGCCGGAATAAAAAGACCGATAATAAAGCCTACGATAAGCATAAGCAGAATAAAACTTGTTCCGCATCTTGGGTGAAAACGGCGCATTTTCATAACATTTTCAGTAGTAAGCTCCAATTCGTTTTCATAGCAGAAAATAGTTTTATGCTCGGCACCATGATACTGAAAAACTCTTTTCATTTCGCTCATTTGAGAGCATAAAAAGATATATCCGATAAAGATAAGTATTCTTAAAATTGACTCGGTTAAGGACTGCCAAAAAGGAACAGTACCGCCGACTTCAACTGCAAGAGCAGGAATCCACATACCTAACAGTTGGAATATCCAAGTTGGCAAAAAGAAGAAAAGTACAACTGCAAGGCCAACGCCTAAAACCGAGGAGATTACCATTAATATCTTCATAAATTTGTCCCCAAAGGTTTTGTCAATCCACTTTTCAAATTTGCTTGGCTCTTCCTCCTCAATTTCGCCGGATTCTACAGCCTTGTCGGCAGAAAGCATAAGACATTTATAACTTAACCGCATAGAGTCGATAAGTCCCACAAATCCTCTTATAAAAGGAACACGGAAAAATTTACTCTTGGAGCCTATTGTTTTCATCTCCACGTCTTCGGTGTAAATTTCACTTTCACCTGTCCGCAGAGCAACTGTGGTCTTTTTAGGTCCACGCATCATAATACCCTCAATCAGTGCACTTCCGCCTATAGAGGTTATTTTTTTTGTTTCGTTTTTATTACTCATAAAAATGCCTTTCACATAAATTATTTATCGTTATCCGTCATAACCGGAACGGTAATGGTTACAGTTGTACCAACGCCCACACCGGACTCAATATCAAGAGAGCCGTTGTGGAGTTGCATAATTTCGTCGGCAACTGCAAGTCCGATACCTGAACCGCGGACGGTCTGGTTTGCTTTATAGAATTTTTCTTTAACTTTCGGTAAATCCTCCGGAGAAATTCCGCAACCTGTATCGGTAACGGTAATCTGAATATTAGGAGTTTCGTCATCTGCGTTGTATTTAACTTCAATGGCAACAACGCCGTCCTCCGGAGTGTATTTCAATGCGTTGTCAATGATATTTATGAATACCTGTTTTAATCGGTTTCTGTCACCGTAAACAGGTGGATAAATTGCCTCAGGCTCATCATAGAGCAGGTGCTTGTTTTCGTTTACCGCCCTGTCTTTCAGCATATAGACGGTTTCGTCAAGTTCCGCTAAAATATCGAGTTTTTCGTTCAGCAGTACCATTCTGCCTGTCTGAATACGAGAGAAGTCCAACAGTTCCTCAACAAGACCCGTTAAACGAGTACTTTCCTTGATGATTACTCCCATACCTTTGTCAAAGGTGCGTCTGTCAAGTTTGCCTTTGCCGGAGAGTTGCATAGTTTCCGCCCAGCCTTTAATGGCGGTGAGGGGAGTTCTCAATTCGTGAGATACACGGGAAATGAAGTCGTTTTTCATTTGCTCTGTGGCTTCAAGGTCTTTAGCCATATCGGTAATGGCGTCGCACAAGTCACCGATTTCGTCATCGTATTTTTTCTCAATCTTTGTGCTGAAATCACCGTGAGCAATTTTGTTTGCAGTTTCGCTTAAATCCCTTACAGGGCTTACAATAGAGCGAATGAAGTACAGACCGAAAAGCACAACAAGAGTCATAATGATAATACCCACACCGATAAATATGGCAGAAAGCAGATATATCTGATTGTTGATTTCTGTCATAGACACTATG
>JAQXSC010000082.1 GCA_029218825.1 Oscillospiraceae bacterium
TTTTACTGACGCTTGGGAACAGCGTAAGTTGAAGGAGTTTGCAAAATATAATTCATCGCCTTTGACAGTTAATGATGTGGATGATAATGGTAATTATGATTTGTATGATGCTAACGAAAAAATAGGTAAAACAGATAAACCACCCTTATTGGAGGACTATATTTCAATTATTAAAGATGGTGCAGGTGTTGGTAGAGTAAGAAAACTACCTAAAAATACAAATATTTTAGGAACTATGGGAGCAATAATCTCACAAAATAGTGATTATAATTTTTTATTCTCTATACTGGAAAAAACAGACTTTACAAAACTTACAAGTGGTGGAACTATACCTCATATTTATTTTAAGCAATATGGGGAGAATACTTATTTTATCCCAACAATAGAAGAACAACAGCAAATCGGAGCTTTTTTCAAGCACCTCGACAACCTCATCACCCTTCATCAGCGTAAAGTTAATGCGTACACTCAAATGAAAAAAGCATTAACACAACTTTTGCTCACAGGTATTGTCAGGGTGAATAAGCAAAAGGAAATTTTGCCTTAAAACCTTAATAAATCATATATAGGAAAATGTAAAATATTACGCAAACGGAGGCCTTGAAATGCCAAATCATACAATATTCAATGAACGGTCCGAATCGCAGGAGCGTGCGTTAAAGGTAATCGAAAAATTAGGATATACCATTGTCCCTCGCAGTGAAGCCGAGGCTAAACGGGGTTCGAGAAAATCTGTTTTGTTTGAAGATGAATTGCAGAATTTTCTGAGCAAGCGTACATATCCCTATGATAATGAATCACGCTTTTTTTCGGGCGGTTCTATTGCTGCTGCGGTTCGTGCAATAAACCTCAACACAACGGCAGGACTTTATGCCGCAAATAAAGAAATATCGGATATGCTCTGTTCGGGCAAAAGTCTTGAAGAAACTTTGCCCGACGGTAGAAAGCAGTCGTTTGATATTGATTTTATTGACTTTGAACATCCGGAGAATAACATTTTTCAAGTTACCGATGAATTTGAAGTAGAACGTCCCAACGGGAAATTTGCCCGTCCGGATATTGTTGTTTTGGTAAACGGTATTCCACTTGTTGTTATTGAGTGTAAAAAATCAGGCGTTGATGTAATGGAAGGGGTTAAACAGAATATCCGTAATCAGGGTAATGATTATATTCCCCGACTATTTCAATATTCACAGATTGTAATGGCTGTCAATCCTGATAAGGTTTTGTACGGCACTTGTGGAACATCTGCAAAATACTTTGTTTCATGGCACGAAGATGATAAGGACTGGCTGAATGAGTGGTGCAGAAAATGTTCGCCCGACGGTTGTATCAAGGAGCAGGACCGTGCTCTTATCTCTCTGCTACATCCTGAGCGACTTCTTGATATAATTCGCAATTTCATTATTTACGATAATAATGTCAAAAAAATATGCCGCTACAAGCAGTATTTTGCGGTCAAGAAATGTATGAATCGCATTTTGCTTAAGGACGGTAAAAACACCAGAAGCGGTGTTGTATGGCATACTCAGGGCAGCGGAAAAACTATTACGATGATTATGCTTACCAAAATAATACTGAAAGAGAGTATAAAAAAAGACAGTATCATCAAAAAGCCTCGCTTTATTATGGTGACTGACCGTGTTAATCTGGACAAGCAGATTCGTGACAATTTCATTCATACGCAAATGAGCCCTCGCCGTGCCAAAACAGGAAAGGGTCTTGTTGAGTTGCTGCAGGATGACGGAAATACAGTCATTACCTCCCTTGTAAACAAGTTTGAGGCGGCAGTAAAACAGGAATATTGTAATGACAGTCCAAATATTTTTCTCTTTATTGATGAAGGTCACAGAACGCAATACGGTAAGCTTAATATGTATATGAAAAAAGTATTGCCTAATGCTGTAAAGATAGCTTTTACAGGTACGCCCCTGATTAATAAACCGAAGTCAGATGACCCTCGCAAAATTGATAATGCAAAAAATACCTATCAGAAATTCGGTCCGCTGATTGACAGCTATACCTTGCAGAACGCAATTGATGATAAGGTAACTGTTCCTATTGTGTATGAGGGACGTGTAATTCCACAGAACGTAACAAGCGAACTAATCAACAGCCACCTGAAACATATAACTGTCGGGCTGACTGATGATGCACGAAAAGACCTCGAAATGAAATACAGTCGTTTTGTAGCTTTAGCACAAACTGAATCAAGGCTCAATATGATTGCATTCGATTTACACGAGCATTTTTTAAACTACGTAAAGCCAAAGCATTTTAAAGCAATGCTGACATGCTCATCCCGTGCGGCCGCTATACAGATGTTCTACAAGCTTCGTGATCTTGGCGGAATCAACCCTGCGGTAGTAATAACGCCGAACAACGCAAAGGAAGGCGATGACGAGGAAAACACACCGCAGACCTTGAAGATTATAGGTGATTTCTTTCGTAAGGAAGTAGATCCGCTGTATAAAAACAATTATGAGGCATACGAGGATTCCGTTACGGGAGAATTTATAGATCCCGAAGGAGACATTGACCTTTTGATAGTAAAGGATAAATTACTTACAGGCTTTGACGCTCCTGTGGCTGCGGTTTTGTATGTAGATAAAAAATTACGTGATCATACATTGCTTCAGGCTATTGCTCGTGTAAACCGAGTTTATGATAATAAGGATTTCGGCTTGATTGTTGACTACATAGGCATATTCAAAAAGCTTAATTCTGCGCTTGATTTGTATAGTGACGAAAAGTCCGGAATGAACACTTTTGATCGTGCTGATATTGAGAATTCCATATCTTCTGTTCTGGAGCAAAAAAATAAAATTGAGACTGCTCATAAAAATTTGTGGAGTATTTTTGACGGAATATCCAAAAACGAAATGGCTGCTGATGTGTGGCAGGAGCAACTTCGTGATTACGATATTCGTAAAGATTTTTATGAAAAACTCTCGATGTTTGCAAAGCTTGTAGATTTTATGTTCTCAAGTTATGAATTGTTTGAAACAGTCGGTGATAAAAAAGCTGAAGAATACAAAAAAGACTATCTGTTCTTCAAAAAACTAAAGGACAGTGTTTCTCTGCGCTTTAATGACAATGTGGACTTTTCAAAATATGAAGACGGTATCAGGCAATTATTAAATACTTATGTCAATGCAGAAGACGCGAAAATGGTTATTGAACCGCTTGATATTCTGAATAAGGATAAGATGGAAGAACAGCTTGCCCGACTCGGTTCAAATGAAGCTAAGGCAGAAGCTATCCAGACAAGACAGATTGAAGTTTTGGAAAGCAGTCGCTATGATGATCCTATCCGATATATTACATTTATGGATCGAATCAATAAAACCATACAAGACTATATGGCAGAACGTGACAGCGAAAAATATCTGTCATCAATGGAGAAATTGGCTGAAGATTACCGTGCAGGTAGAAGCTCCGTTGAATATCCTGAAATAATTATGGATGACGGTGACGCAAAAAGCTTTTACGGTGCGGTATGCAGCGGACTCAAAAAATCTGACATTGAAGCTGAAAATAACGATATGGAAGCATTAGGAAGGCTGTCACTTGAAATTAAGAAGGTTATTTCTTCAAACGCTAAAAGGGATTGGCGTGATAATGTTATTGTTCATAGAAATATGAAAAAGGAACTGGACGATTTACTTTTTGATTATCTTGATGAAAATAACCTGGATTGGTCATTGGATACGATTGATATTATTATTGATGAAATATTGATGACAGCAAAGAAGGTTTATTAGGATGGAGAATTTATCTGTTGTGCTGCCAGAATCACAAAAGACATTTTCGATCAGGGTTGACAGAAAGAAAATGAAAACCTGTAGACTGAAGATCTACCCTGATCAGACTGCAATAATTTCTGTTCCATTTGGAGTTACTGATGATTGGATTCAGAGTTTTCTGAATCAAAAATCAATGTGGATAGAAAAGAAGCTGGAGCAATTTGCAGCGACAAGCGGTTATGCTTCTACAAATGAAATCCGTAACGGACAATCAATTAAAATGTTTGGCGAAGATTTGAT
The DNA here is from genome assembly GCA_029218825.1 of Oscillospiraceae bacterium. Lineage (GTDB taxonomy): Bacteria > Bacillota > Clostridia > Oscillospirales > Acutalibacteraceae > Ruminococcoides. Next base: position 4,047 of record JAQXSC010000082.1, read on the forward strand.
TTTTGCAGTAACTCAAAGTAATAAGAATTGCATTTATCAGGAAGGTCGGAATATTTGCATCAGCAGTACGGATATTAACAATCAGGAGGAGCTGATGAAACAATTTGACAGGTGGTGGAGAAAAGAGGCTCTTGATTTTTTAAAAACACGTGTTGAAGAATTATATCCTATAATCGGTAAATACGGCAAACCGCAACCACGGATTTATCTTCGAAAAATGCGGACTTTGTGGGGCAGTTGCAGTGTTAACCGTCAGGTTGTAACCTTTAATCAATATCTGATTAAGGCAAAACCTGCTTGTATTGATTATGTGGTTTTGCACGAGCTTTCGCACTTTATATATCCGAATCACAGCAAGCAGTTTTATGATTTTTTGAGTATCCATATGCCGGATTGGAGAGAAAGGAAAAAGATACTTGATCAGGATGTAGTGCATGGGCTGTAATTGCCCTATTATACCATAATTTGATTAAGTGAATCCGCAATATAATTATATTTTTGTAATGTACTAAACTTTTCAAAAATTTTCTGGACTTTCACAACATTTTGTGGTATATGTTTGTGCTGCGAAAGGTGGCATAAACTATGGATACACTCGAAGATTTATATTACGGAAACTTATTTCCTCACGAAAAAGTCTCAAAGCTTGACGATGAAATAAAAGAGTTGCTCGGGTTGCTTAACAGAAATGAAGAAAAGCTCATGGCAACTCTTTCCGATGAGCAGAAAGAAACCTTTGAAAAATACAAGGACTGCAATCGGGAAATTTCTGAAATCTGCGAGCGGCAATCCTTTATCACTGGATTTAAGCTTGGTGCAAAGATTGTCATTGAATCAATGACCTGAAAGAACAACAGCAAACAGGAGATCACGAAAATGTGGTCTCCTGTTTTTGCAAGTTACATATTCAAAATCTGCGTCGCAGAAAACAAAGATAAGCGTTGAAACCGCTGAAAAGTTTGTGTTTCCCGTTTGTATTTTAATGCTTTCTGTTCCTATTAGGGAAACAAAACTCCATCCAATTGATAAAATCTTCCTCTGTCAGTTTTCCATCCATACATTCGTTTCTCTTGGTCATAGCCTCATATTTCCACTT
>JAQXSC010000083.1 GCA_029218825.1 Oscillospiraceae bacterium
TTCATTCGCTCGTGCGGTACAGGCTATCGTAGATAAGGGCGGCGTTGAAGCTTGTGAACCGGCTGAAAAAGCTGAGGAGGCTGCTGAAGCTCCTGCAGAGGAGACAGCTGAGGCTCCTGTAGAGGCTCCTGCTGAGGAGGCAAAATCAGAGGAAACAGCTGAATAATTGTTTCAAAATTTATTTAAAAATTACTTATTAAAATATTGGAGGTAAATTAAAATGGCATCTGAGAAAATTACTGCTATTATTGAAGAATTAAAAGGCCTTACAGTATTAGAGCTTTCTGAGCTTGTACACGCTGTAGAGGATGAATTTGGTGTATCTGCAGCTGCAGCTGTTGCAGTTGCCGGTCCTGCTGCCGGCGGTGAAGCTGCTGCTGAGGAAAAGACAGAGTTTGACGTTGAGTTAAAGAGCGCTGGCGCAAACAAGATTGCTGTAATCAAGGTTGTTCGTGAGGTTACAGGTCTTGGTCTTAAGGAAGCAAAGGCTATGGTTGACGGTGCTCCTAAGGTTGTTAAGGAAGCAGTTTCAAAGGACGACGCTGAGGCTATGAAGGCTAAACTTGAAGAGGCTGGCGCAGAAGTAGAGTTAAAGTAATTTAATTTTGCAATTTTAAAGACCGACAGTTTACTGTCGGTCTTTTTTGTTTGATAGGAAATTACAACAAACTGTATAAATTATTTTTAAATTATCATAATTTATACAAACTGTAATATTTCAATAAACCCTATCAAACATAAAATAATTTATATTGCCCGCCCAGTTGCGCCCTGCGTGCGCACGAGCGATGGCTAAAGAAAGCGCACGCTTATGGTGCGCACGCTTTCTTGAAGAATTTATAACTTGAAATCGTATATTTTAAATCTCCCTGTAAATCCTATTAGGGGGTGATAAAATGTCAGATAAAAAGGATAATTCACAAAATATACCCTTGGAGTGTCCGTCACGTAATCAGAAGATTATAACCGACCCAATCGTTGACGTTGTGGAAAAGGAAACCTATCCTCCTGAAAATAAAGAAGTAATCAATATTATTTCAAAAGCTCAACAGGGATAGCAATCCACTCTCTGACAAAATATGTCGGGTAGGTTATGTATCCGATAAATGTATTCTCGGTGTTTATTGCACCAATATCGCTGTTAATATTTTGTTTGTTAGCAATGAGCCTTGCCCTTAGCTGATGGTAACTGTCCGTCACGATGGCAAGGCTTTTATTTAGATTTTCTTTTTCAATAATATCGTATGAATACTTAATGTTCTGTTGCGTATTTTCAGCCTTGTCCTCTATAAAAATTCTGTCTTTGTAGATACCCATACCAACCAAAGTGTCGTACATACATTGACCTTCGCTGATAGTCTCGTCAGAACCTTGACCCCCTGTTACAACAGCCTTTGCATTTTTATTTTCATTCAGATAATTATAAGCCGCATTTATTCGCTGTTGCAACAGCACACTGGGACGTCCGTACTTTACCTGGGCTCCCAAAACTACCGCTGTGGATTCTTCATTAACCGGTGCATTAACGGCAAAAATCATTAAACCGCTGATTATAACTGCGTATATACAGAATAGGGAAAAGCATACTTTCCCTGTATTCAAAAGAACTTTAGTGATTTTATTACCTGATAAAAAGCAATTTATCATAGAGTATATTTTTGGAAAAGAAAATTTTATTAATAGTATTCCGCATAAAATTATACCCAAAATATTTCCGGGATTCAGTACACCGAATCCAACAGGTAGTATAAACCATATTAAAAAAATATATAAAACTGCTGATATCAAAATTCTTACTGTTTTTCTTGCCATAGTATCACCTTATATTTATTGTATCACAGTTTTAAAATTAATAAAAGCAATTTATTGACAATTTTTGCTTACTTTGTTATGATTTAAAAATCAAAGATAGGGGAGAAGTCTATGATAAAAAGCATATTAAAATCCACACAGTCGGTTTTTGTTTTGGTTTCATTTGCATTTGTAACCGTAACAACTGTTGCTGTTTACTTAAACGATACAACGGATATAAAGTGGCTGCGAATGATTTGGAACTATTTTTTGGCTGCAATACCTGTATATATGGCTTTGTTTTCGAGATATTATTCCGAATTAGAAAAAAGAGTGCCGACAGTTGCGTTTTCACTGTTATGGTTGTTATTTTTTCCAAACGCATTTTATATGCTAACCGATTTCAAATATCTTTCAAAAATCAGTTTTTATCTATGGGACGTATATGAAAAAGTCGGCGGTAATCTGACCCCTTGGATTTTATTGCTTAATTTAGTGGTGAGCATCACAGCAGGAGTGATTGCAGGGATAATATCCCTTGAAATCATACACAAAATATTAAAGGAGAATTTCGGCAACAAAATTTCCTGGGTAATAGTAGTTTTCCTGATGATATTAACATCTTTCGGCGTCTATATAGGCAGATTTGCACGATTGAACAGTTGGGATATAATCAATTTAGAAAAACTTTTTGATGATATAATGTGGGTGATGACCCCATTTGCACCAATATTTATTCTGATTTTTACTTTAATGACTATGATTCTGTACTGCGGTTATTATTTCTTTGTTTCAAGTAAATTAGATAAATAATTAGTATGTAAATAATTGACAATCAATTCGTCGTAGTGTATAATTTATTTACCAAAAAATGTGTGTATTACAATCAAAGCCAAGGCAACAGCAAAGTATAAAGAGGCCGTTAAAAAGGTAAAGATTTATGTAGGCAACGTAACCTGCAAAACAAAGGTAAATGTAATTCCTTCTCCTGATTACGGTGACGTATGTGCATTATTTAAAAACTACTACAATTATCCTGTAAGCATAAATGCAACCTGCGTGTTCTATGATGCAAACGGAAGTATGGTTAAAACCAGTACCGATAGTATTTACTGTTTAGGATATTCAGAAACAAATGTTATAAACTTTAATGCTCCATCAAGTTCCGATGATTATGTGACACCGGGTTATTCAAAGTATAAGGTTACTTATACAGTAAGCCCAACAGGAACTTCTTATTCAAATTACACAAGTTATAACAAAAAGATAAAGGTATTAAGTACCGGAGAAAGCGAAGACAGACTATCTGTAGAGGTTAAGAATGCAAGTGGAAAGACTTTAGATTACAGCCCTTACTTTGCGGTAGTATTCTACAATGAAAAAGATCGGGTAATCGGTTACAAATTTGATTCTGCTCAGCCTGGAATTAAAGAGCCCGGCACTATAGGATATTTCAGCACATATTATCCATTCAATAGTTTGACAAATCAGTATGTAAAACCGGCGAGGTTTGAAATTTATCCTGAAAGCGCATTCATAGTAAAATTTAAATAATTAATAATAGGCTGTGAAAAGCAATTACTTTTCACAGCCTTAGTTTTATTTGTCATATAAAGTTTTCTCATCAACAGAAACTGCCTTGCCCTGCGCAAGGCTTTTTTTAACGTCAAGAAATCTCTGGTTTTTACTGCCTCGAAACAGTAACATCAAGCTCCGTTCCTCTAAAATAAAAGGTCCGTCAACAAGGTAATCACATTCTTTGAGCAAGGCTTTCCAATCAGGATGCTCATCAAAACCTGCTACAAGTTCCTCAAAAGTGTAGCCTGTATAACTCATTACGTTAAGTCCGTTTTCGTGGCATTTTCTTCCAAGTTCAGCCAAAGCCTCTGCCTGACAAAATGGCTCACCGCCTGAAAAGGTCAAGCCCTGTAGCAGAGGGTTTTTCAAAGCAACGGAAAGTATCTTATCCACATCGCCCGGATGCTTATCCTCAAATGCCCAGGTTTCAGGATTGTGACAGCCTTTACAGTGGTGAGGACAACCCTGTGTAAATATCGTCATTCTAATTCCGGGACCGTCAACGATACTCTCGCTGACGATCCCGGAAAGATTCAATTTTGTACCCATATTTTATACAGCTTCTTCAACAAACTGGCTCATATCGTCTTCGGCAGCATTAAGACAATGCTTAACTCTGTCCTCAACCTCTGTGCGTTTTGCGTCATTAAAGCGGTCTAATGTGCCTACAAGGTAACCTGTAATACGGCGGATTCTCTCAAATCCTTCTCCGCCTTCGCCCTCACGGCGTCCGCATTTTGGACAATAGTCGCCGATAATACCTGTGTGTCCGCAAACAGGGTCACGGTCAACAGGGTGGTTAATAGAGCCGTAACCGATGCCACATTCTTTCATATATCTGATAACAGCCTCAAAAGCGTCAAGGTTTTGAGTAGGATCGCCGTCAAGTTCAATGTAAGAAATATGGCCGCCGTTTGTAAGATTGTGGTATGGAGCCTCAATCTTAATCTTATCAAATGCAGAGATATTGAAGTAAACAGGAACATGGAAAGAGTTTGTATAGTAATTTCTGTCTGTAACTCCGGGAATAACGCCGAATTTCTCTTTATCAATCTTAACAAATCTACCGGAAAGACCCTCGGCAGGAGTACCGATAACGGCAAAGTTAAGTTGATGCTTTTGAGTAGCGTCATTCATCTTTTTACGCATATAACCAACGATTTCAAGACCTAACTTCTGTGCCTCTTCGCTCTCGCCGTGATGTTTGCCGATAAGAGCCTTTAAGCACTCTGCAAGACCGATAAAGCCGATTGTAAGTGAGCCGTGCTTTAATACTTCTCTAACGGAATCGTTAGGACCTAACTTTTCAGAGTCAAGCCATACGCCCTGACCCATAAGGAACGGATAGTTTTTAACAAGTTTTGAACATTGAATTTCAAATCTCTCAAGCAACTGTTCAACACAAAGGTCGCACATTCTGTCTAACTGCTCAAAGAAGAAATCAACGTTCTTGTTTGACAGGATAGCAAGACGAGGCAGGTTTATTGAAGTGAAACTTAAATTACCTCTGCCGTATGTCTGCTCTCTGTCAGGGTCATAAATGTTGCCCATAACTCTTGTACGGCAACCCATATAAGCAACCTCTGTTTCAGGTCTGCCCTCAACATAGTACTGCTTGTTAAAAGGAGCGTCAAGGAATGAGTAGTTAGGGAACAGACGTTTAGCGGATACAGCCATAGACTGCTTGTAAATGTCATAGTTTGGATCTTCAGGGTTAAAGTTGATTCCCTCTTTTACCTTGAAAATCTGAATAGGGAATATAGGAGTTTCACCATTACCTAAACCTTTGTCGGTGGCTTTCAGGATATTTTTCATTACCATTCTGCCTTCAGGAGAAGTGTCGGTACCATAGTTTAGTGAGGAGAAAGGAATCTGCGCACCTGCACGGCTGTGCATAGTGTTCAGGTTGTGGATAAGAGCCTCCATAGCCTGGAAAGTTGCTCTGTCTGTTTCTTCCTCTGCGTGATTAAACGCAAATCTCTGAATCTTATTACCGATTTTATCACCAAATTTGTCAACAAGAATCTCAATCTCCGCAGCTTTATAGTCAGGGCTGTTGTCCTCAAGTTTCGGCCACTCTCCTGACTTTTCTTCAGCAGTATCAGCAATATCTTTTGTTGTAGTCTTTGGATCTTCGCTGTCTGTTAAAAGTTCAATAGCCCTTTCAAGGTTCAGTCTGTAACGTTTTCTGTAGGTTTTTGCAACACCCGGAGCCATAGAGAAGTCAAAGTTAGGAACACTCTGACCGCCGTGCTGGTCGTTTTGGTTTGACTGAATTGCAATACAAGCCAAAGCGGAATAAGAAGCAATATCATTTGGCTCACGTAAGAAACCGTGACCTGTGCTGAAACCATTTTTAAACAGTCTTACAAGGTCAATCTGACAGCAGGTAGTTGTCAACGTTAAGAAATCCAAATCGTGAATATGAATGTCGCCGTTTAAATGAGCCTTGCTGTGCTTTGGATTGAGAATATACATATGATAGAACTGCTTTGCACCCTCGGAGCCGTATTTCAGCATAGTACCCATAGCGGTGTCGCCGTCAATGTTTGCATTCTCACGCTTTACGTCATTGTCCTTTGCTGACTTAAAGGTCAAATCCTCGTAAATCTTCATCAGTTTTGTGTTCATATCACGTACTCTTGTACGCTCGGCACGATAAAGGATAAACTCCTTTGCTGTTCTTGCGTGGCCGTTTTCAATAAGGATTTTTTCAACAGTATCCTGTACCTGCTCTACAGACGGAGTTGTGTTGCAGTTTTCCTCAAGATACTCGCAAACACTTTCAGCCAACTTTTTAGCGGATTCATAGTCAGTACCGCCGATAGCCTGGGCAGCCTTAAAAATCGCTTGTGTAATTTTCTCCATATCGAAGTCAACTGAACGTCCGTCACGTTTAACTATTTTAGTAATCATTTTAATATACCTCCCAACAATTACATCTTTGTAAAAATTAAATTTCCTAAAACACAATATATTGTGTTACTTTGGATTTTGCTTGCACATTATAGCCGATTATTTCAAATTCGTCAATGGTAAAAGTGACTAATTTGCAGGGCAAGTTTTGTGCAATACGATAATAAAAGGGCGGTAATGTTTTTTTAAGGAATTATACGGCATATTTCTACAAATTGTGTCTAAATTGTAACCAAACACTATATATTGTGTTTGGTTAAATTCTGTAAACTTTTAGTTACAACTCGTTAATTTTAATTTGCATTTAAGAATTATTACATAAACTAAAATCAATCTGAAAAATTACATCAAAAAGAGGCTGTCAAAAAGACAGCCCCAAAAACTATATATTGTGTTTCCTATTATACGTTAACTTCTTTAACAAGTTCAAACTCTCTGACAATTTCGTTGCTTGGTTTCTTTGTGCATAGGGAAACTACAACCATCAATACAAGTGCAACAGGGAAGCCTACAGCCAAGGAATATAGACCTGTAGAAGTTCCGAGTGTATTGAGAACCTGCTCGCCGTTTGCTCCTACTCCGCTGATCATCGGTATGTAGTCCCAGATAACAATCGTAAGAGCACCGCTTATCATACCTGCCATAGCACCGGCAGCATTACTGCGTTTCCAGAACAGAGCGAGTAGTACAACAGGGCCGAATGCAGCGCCAAATCCAGCCCAAGCGTCGGATACAAGAGTCATAATGCTTGACTCCGGATTACTTGCAATAATAAACGCGATAACTGCAACTACAGCAACAGCAATTCTGCCAACCCAAAGTGAACTTTTTTCAGATGCATTCTTCTTTACAACACCCTTATACATATCCTCTGAAATAGCAGAGGCGGTAACTAACAACTGACTGTCGGCTGTACTCATAATTGCCGCTAAAATACCGCAAAGGAAAATACCGCCGATAAAGATTAGTACAAAGTTACTGCTGAATACCTGCTGAATCATATTGATAAATACAGTTTCAGGGTCGTCAAGTTGTGTTGTTAAGAATGCACGGCCGATTAAACCTACCAAAACAGATGCGATAAATGCAAGAACTACCCAAGTGATAGCAACTTTTCTTGACTTTTTAACTTCTGCATCACTTTTGATAGCCATAAATCTAACAAGAATATGAGGCATACCGAAGTATCCAAGACCCCAAGCAAGGCTTGAAATAATGGAAGTAGCCTTGATAGGCTCGCCGTTTTCATAGAAGATGTTTAGGTAATCTCCTACATTTTCAACACCGTTCGAAGTCAAAGCAGCGCTGAAAGAATTATCATAAGTAAGAATACCGTAGGCGATAATAGGAACAGTTAAGAATGC
>JAQXSC010000084.1 GCA_029218825.1 Oscillospiraceae bacterium
TACAAAGAGACTGTGGTTAGAGCCTATCGAAAACCGTCGTGCGGTAGGAAACTGAACTAATCCACAGTATCTCTAACAGTATAACATAAAGAGCCCTTAAATAAGTACTCTTATGCTTACTATTATATAATACAAGGAAACCAAAGGTGCTCAAACCCGAACAGGCAGAAGAAATATACACCAAAGATTTTTTTGATATGATTCTGCCGTCAACTGTTAAGTTTTTCACCGATTATTACATTGTCGGTGACTCATACCGCAGTGTATGGGCAGTCAGAGAATATCCGCCGAGTACGGAAGAACAGGCAATTCTCTCACAACTTGCAGACAGAAACGGCGTTACTCTTCGCATATATCACAGACTTGTGGAGAGTATGGAACAGCGTAAAATCATACAGAACGCAACACGCAAAAATAAGCTCAAATCAAGCGGTAACGATGTAAACGAAACCATTGAAGCACAGGGCAACTTGCAGGATGTTGTCACACTGATGGCAAACTTACGAAAGAACAAAGAACCGTTATTGCATTGTTCTGTGTTCATCGAACTAAAGGCGAAAAGCAAACAGAAATTAAAGGAGTTGCAAACCGATATTGCAATGGAGCTGACACGCTCCAAAATTGAAGTGGACAGATTAACGCTAAGGCAGAAAGAAGGTTTTTTGTCTGTAAATCCCATAGGTTCAAATCAATTTGGCAGTCTATATGAGCGTGTCCTGCCTGCTTCTTCAGTAGCAAATCTGTTTCCGTTTAATTTCAGTGGTAAGACAGATCCAAACGGTTTGTATATCGGCAGAGATAAGTACGGCACTAATATTCTCGTTGACTTTGACCGCAGGACAGAGGATAAGACAACGAGTAACATTCTTATTCTCGGAAACTCAGGTCAGGGTAAATCATATTTATTGAAACTTATCCTTACAAATATTCGTGAAAGCGGAAAGAAAATCTTATGCCTTGATCCCGAAGCGGAGTACGAGGATCTGACAAATGCCCTCGGCGGTTGCTACATTGATTTTATGTCTGGTAAATACAAAATCAATCCTCTTGAACCAAAGGATTGGGGTAATGCAAATGAAGAAGTTGACTCCAAAACGCCCGAACCGTTCAAGCGTGTTACCCGATTATCACAGCACATTGCGTTCTTGAAAGACTTTTTCAGAACCTACAAGGATTTCACGGACGCACAACTTGATACAATTGAAATTCTGCTTATAAAACTGTACGCACGATTTGGAATTACAGACACAACAGATTACACCACAAAGAAACCGTCCGACTTTCCTGTTATGTCAGACTTTTATGACTTGTGCGAAGAAGAATATATGACCTACGACCACAAGCGGAAATATCTCTACACAGAAGAAATTTTGCAGGAGGTTTGTCTGGGTATTCACAGTATGTGTGTTGGTTCTGAAAGTAAATACTTCAACGGTCACACAAACATTACAGATGATAAATTCCTGTGCTTTGGTGTAAAAGGTTTGCTTGACACTAACAAAAGACTCAAAGACGCAATGCTTTTTAATATCCTTTCCTATATGACTAACAAGTTATTAGGTGAGGGAAACACCGTTGCATCAATAGACGAGCTTTATTTGTTTTTGTCAAATTTTACAGCCATTGAATATATCCGCAACGCAATGAAGCGCGTTCGCAAAAAGGACTCATCCGTGATTTTAGCCAGTCAGAATATCGACGATTTTCTGATTCCCAGCGTTAAGGAGTACACAAAACCCCTGTTCTCAATTCCTACTCATCACTTCTTATTTTTCCCCGGCAATATCAATCCGAAGGACTTTGAAGATGCGCTAATGGTAGAACCAAACGAGTATGCCCTAATCAAATTCGGTGAGCGTGGCACCTGTCTCTACCGTTGCGGAAACGAACGCTATCTTTTACTAGTTCAGGCTCCCGAATACAAATCTGAGATTTTTGGAAGTGCAGGAGGAAGATAAAAATATTGATAGACTTTTTCCATTGGGAGTGGTATGATAATTATAGAACAACTGATTGACAAATTAGGTTTTATAGGCTTCCAAAAGTTTATTTGAATAATATATAGGAGGACTTTATGAGTAATGATTTTAAAAGTAAATGTAAATTATTTAGCGAAAGGTTAAATATTCTTTATGAATTGCTTGCAGAATTAAAACAAAGAATTATTTTACAAGATTTATCAAATGAATTAAACACACAGGTTAAAATTGGACGACATTTAATATCAAATGTTGATTGGCTTGAAGAAATAGATGTAGGGGGCGAGACCTTTACTTTAATTAATAAGTCAAAAAATAAATATTACTCTTATGTTGTTTATACAAAAAAAGAATATCATACTGTTGGGTTGGGATTAATGTATAAAAATGAAGTAATCGCTCCCCATATGGATTTTGAGGTAGAAAAAATTATTGTAAAATATAGTGATTTAGAACTTGGAGAAATCTCAAAATTAATTGATGAGACTTTATCAAATATAAATCAAGATATCAAGTATCTTAATTCGAATTCTGATACTAAAACACATGAGCATTATTACGGTGAATATAATAAAGGATTTGACAGCCATTATCATTATGAAAAGATATCAGATGTAGTCAATGATTATAAAAATAGATAGAATTGATGTTTATTATTTGTTTATTGAAATGTTGTTGTCATGTCTTGAATTATGTAGAAAATATGTTTTAAGCTAACTAAAATCCATTTTGTTAATTAGTTTTACAATTTAATCAAAGTAATAAATCCGATTGTCTTTCTTAATGAAACTCAATCGGATTTTTATTTACGGAGGTGATTTTGTGAGTGCTACCATAGGTGCAGCACTGAAGAAAATAGCAGTTGCACTGCTCACAGATAAAAAGGTCATAAAAACAATAGGCGGTATAGTAATCGGCATAATCATAATTGTGGTTATGCCGATTGTTGCAGTTGTTTCCTTTTTTAACGGCAGTATGGATATTGATACAGAGAAACTCAAACAGTCTATACAAGAAAATATCTCAGCTGAGCAGATGGAAAATCTACAGCTTATCAACGACACTATGACAGAGGTTGAAAATCAACTCAAAAGCAAAAAACTGTCCGACTGCAACACGCAGGCAGAGGTTATCTATCTGTTCTCCCTGTCCGATCAATCAGAGGACAAGGACTTTGTAAAAAACTTTGTATCCTGTTTCAAGAAGAATCAGTCTGATGAGGATTTGATAAAAGCCGTCAATCAGAAATTCGGAACGGAGATTAAGTATGACGAGTTTCAGAAAATGATGCAGTCAATCAAGGGTGCTGAAATCAGCACCGCAGGCTTCACCGATAAGACAACGAAAAATAATCTTGACCTTGTCAAATGGTGCGAGAACGCATACAAAAACGGCTGGGGTTATGTTTACGGCGGTTACGGTCAGGTCTGCACAAAGCAATATCTCGACCAACAGGCAAGTCTGTATCCCGGAAACAACGAGGCAGGCGGTGAAATGCGACAGGTTGGAGAGAAGTGGCTCGGCAAGCGAGTATGCGACTGCATAGGCTTGATAAAATCCTACGCTTGGTACAATGCCGACAGCGGAGAAATCGTTGCAGGCTCCAACAACTTTCAAGATTGTAATGCAACATCAATATGGAACTACACAAAAGAGTCTGGAGACATTTCAACTATGCCTGACATACCCGGACTTGCCGTTTGGATGCCCGGTCATATCGGTGTATATGTTGGCGATGGTTATGTAATTGAAGCACAAGGTACAGCCTACGGAGTTGTCAAAACACAGCTCTCAGGGCGAAGTTGGACGAAGTGGCTGAAGATACCCAATATCAAATATGTAAACCAAAGCAATAAGAAATAACGAGGTGATTTTTTATGAAGAAAACAAGTGTAAGCATAATGTATGATGACGAAAAGCTGAATGCCATCAGGCTGTATATGTCACAGCGTGATTTGGATTTCAAGGAAGAACTTGAAAAATCGGTTGACTCTCTGTACGCAAAATATGTTCCTGCAAATGTCAGAGAGTTTATTGATATGAAAGGATCGATAGTGAAATCTAAAAAGCAGATTCATGATAAAGATATTAAGGATAGAATTAATAAATGAGTTATTATGTAGGCCGTTTGTCCTCGTATTCTTGTAGAATATTATCTATTATTTTTAATTCAAATGAATTCACATTATAGAAATCAATTTCAGATATATTTCTAGCACATTTAGGAATAAAATTAAGAAAAAAACAAACAATCAATGATGTAATTATTGCCATTGAAATATAATATATTATTGGATTTAGTATAGATAGAATTTTCGAAGAGTCAATAATAAAACTACAAGTTGCACTTGCTATCATTCCTAATACCAGAGATAACATTATATTTTTTATATTACTACGAAAAGATGTAAGAAATCTTCTTCTTTTAAGTAAATCCTGATAAGAAAAATTATTTTCGTTATATATCTGAGATATTTTATTCTCTAAAATATAATGTGCTTCCAAAAAATTAATATCATTACTTTTTAATCTTTTGTAGATATTATTTTCCTCTTTTTGAATAAATTTTGTAATTTTATCTTTTTTAAATTCTTTGAACATACGAGCACCTCAATTAGTTTATTTGATATTATAATAACATTATCTTAGAAGAAAAACAATTGTAGAAAAAAGGTGATAATAATTAAAAATCAAAAATTCGGAATAGAAATAGAGATGACCGGCATCACTCGCAGTACTGCGGCGAAAGTGATTGCCGGTTATTTTCATACAGACGCAACTCATGTCGGCGGTTGTTATGATGCTTATTCTGTTCGTGATAATGATGGCAGGATGTGGAAGATTATGCGTGACGCAAGCGTTCGTTGTGAAAATCGTTCAGGGCAGAATGCAAGTTCTCTGTACTCGGTGGAGTTTGTCACTCCGATTTGCAATTATGATGATATAGAAACAATACAGGAGTTAGTAAGAAAGCTTCGTGGTGCAGGAGCGAGAGTCAATTCAAGTTGCGGTCTGCATTGCCATATTAATGCGGCTCCGCATACCCCTAAAACGCTTCGCAATATCGTAAACATTATGGCGGCGAAAGAGGACTTGCTCTACAAGGCTTTAAAAGTGAATGTGTCAAGAGAACATTACTGTCAGAAGATGGACACTCGCTTTCTTGATGAAATCAATAACCGTCCTCCGATGTCAATGGAGCAGATAAAATCAATGTGGTATGACGGCGAGGATTACAGTTACAGACATTATGATGATACTCGCTACCACGCACTGAATCTTCACAGCGTGTTCTACAAGGGTACGATTGAATTCCGTCTTTTTAATTCAACCTTACACGCAGGCGAGGTCAAAGGTGCTATTCAGCTTTGCCTTGCAATCAGTCATCAGGCTTTAATTCAGAAGTCTGCAAGACACGCTAAAACTGTATCGGATAATGAAAAGTACACTTTCAGAACTTGGCTTTTGAGATTGGGTTTGATAGGTGACGAGTTCAAGACAGCTCGCCATCATCTGCTGAAAAATCTTGAGGGCAACATTGCGTGGAAGGATCCTGCACAGGCTGAAAAGCAAAAGGAAAGACTTGCTCAAAAACGAGCCACAGAACATAATAATACAAACGAAAATATAAATATCAACGAACCCGAAGCCAATCCTGTTCCAAATGATGAACAGGAAGAAACTTCGGGTTTTGTTATGAGTATGTAGAAAGGGTTTTAAAATGAAAAAGAAATTATATATTGCCTACGGTAGTAACCTCAATCTTAAACAGATGAAATATCGTTGCCCCACAGCAAAGCTTGTGGGAAAGGGTATAGTCGAAAATTACGAATTGCAGTTCAAGGGGATGCCTCATTGCTCCTATGCAACAATCGCACCTTGCGTTGGTAAGTCCGTTCCTGTTGCCTTGTGGGAACTTCAACCGAGAGATGAAAAACTGCTTGACCGCTACGAGGGTTATCCCTCCCACTATTTTAAGCAGGACTTGTCTGTGAAATTGAATAACGGTTCAGAAATTACTGCAATGGTTTACATTATGAATCTAAAACAGCAGTTCGGATTGCCAAGTGTGAGTTATTACGATACAGTGTCACAGGGTTACAAGGACTGTGGTTTTGATATGAAAGTTTTAAACGAAGCCGTGAATGACAGTGCAGAAAAGTTCTACGAAAACCTTGAACAGAACAATCTGTTTGATTCACCTGATGAAGATGAGAATATGGGAATGGGCGGTATGAGCTTATGAACGAGAGAAAGAAATTAAAAAAGCAACTCGGTAATAAATATATTTTCAAAATGTATTTGTCTGTAAACGAAGTCAAGAAATTACTTTCCGAAAATCCAAAGGACAAGCACGACACTCTCTTTGCTTCACTCACAGTCGGCTGTGTGAAAATCAACGCTGTTGTATTTCCCACACCCGATAAAATGCTCCTTGGCTTTGATATTCTTGTAAAGGACACACCCGAGAGTGAAGAATGGATTTGCTACGATACGCTATCGGACGAAATAAAGTTATTTCCTCGCAGTATTGAGCAATCAATGTTCGATGTTCTGAATCGTGAAGTCAAGGAGTACGGACTGTCCTATACAGAGTGCAATTTTGAAATGATAAACGGCAAAGTGATTAAGTAAAGAATTACGGCGGTATTCTCGCCACATTCGCCCTGTGTCGGCTTTTAAATACGAAGTCGAGAAAGTATCCGAAATTGAATAAAAGCCGAATTCGGGCGGTTTGTGGCAAGGTGTGAAAAATCAAAGTTACGGCAATTCGGGCAGTTTTTCAAGGGTGGAATTTTAAGCAGGATAAAGGCGTATTCCGTGCAAGCACGGATTCGCCAAAACACAACGACCGGCAACGCCGTTCGGGGATTTTCAAAGGTGTTACTTTTTTAAAGTTGTGTTACCGATTGTATTCCAAACTGCCCGATTTTGCCGATTTAAAGAGATTATATCTGAATACTCGAAGTGTTACCGAAAGGAAAGGTGAAAAATGGACAATGACTCAAAAAGAATAGGACTGTATATCAATCAGGATTTGCTTGATACCTGTGACAATGCAATCTCAAGAACCAATGCTACATCACGAAGTGAATTTATTTCTAATGCAATAGAATTCTATATTGCGTGGCTCAACTCAAAGAATGTGAGCAAAGTGCTTACTCCTGCTTTGGAATCTGTCATCAGTTCAAAAATCCTCGATACAGAGGACAGAATCGCAAGGGTTTTGTTCAAGCAGGGCGTGGAGCTTGCAATGCTTATGCATGTTGTTGCGGCGACCAATGATATTACGGAAAGTCAGCTGAGAGATTTAAGAAAAATATGTGTTGACGAGGTCAAACGCAACAGCGGTAAATATAAGTTTGATGATGCAGTCAGGTTTCAGAAAGGATAACTATGCCGAGAATTATTATGAAATCACCCTACATCAAACCGAATTCCAAAACTCAGATCGGAAATTATGTTTCATACATTGCTACTCGTGACGGAGTTGAAAAGGCTGACAGCACACAAAAGTTTATGGAAGCAACAGAAAGACAAAAACAGATTATTAAGAAATTACTTTCTGACTATCCCGACTCAAAGGACTTGTATGAGTATCAGGATTATCTTGATAAGCCGAACAGAGGTAATGCAGATGAATTGATTTTGCAGATTGCCGAAACTCACGCAGAGTTATTCGGCGACCGAGAAAAATATGTAAGCTACATCGCACAACGACCGAGAGTAGAAAAAATATCTTCACACGGCTTATTCACCGATGACGGTGTGCCGATAGTTTTATCCAATGTGCAGAAAGAAGTTGCAGAAAGCAAGAGTAATGTATGGACTCATATCATTTCTCTAAAGCGAGAAGATGCAGAACGGCTGGGCTATAACAATGCAAAAGCTTGGATGAATCTAATTCGTTCACAGCGAAATATGATAGCGGAGAATATGAAAATTGCTCCCGAAAATTTCCGATGGTATGCGGCATTTCATAACGAGGGACATCATCCTCACATTCATATGATTGCTTATTCTACAAAGCCCAACGAAGCGTATCTGAGTGAAAAAGGAATTGAAAATATCAAGTCAAACCTTGCAATGGTAATCTTCCGTCAGGACTTGATAAGTATTTATCAGAAGCAAACCGAACATAGGGACAAACTCCGAGCAGAGACTCGTGACATTGTAGAAGATTTGGTGTCAAAAATTAACTCTGAAATATATATCAGCGCATCAATTCAGCATAAGCTGTTGGAACTTGCCGACAGGCTTTCAAAAACAAGCGGCAAGAAGGTGTATGGTTATCTCAAGCCTGATGTGAAAGCAATCGTTGATTCTATTGTTGAAGAGCTTGCCAATGATAGCAGAATTAAAAAGTTGTATGACCTTTGGTATGAGCAAAAGGAAAATACAATTAGTACCTACACAGATGAAATGCCTGACAGGATTCCGCTTGTTGACAATAATGAGTTTAAGTCAATCAAGAATGTGGTAATCAAGGAAGCGTTGAAATTAAATGTCACCGAATATGAAGCAGAAGAAAGCGAAAACACAGACGAAGAATCTGTTTCAAATCCATTTGAAAATGAAGAAAACACCTCTGCCGAATCAGTCTTTGATTCAGACAGAGGTGTTCTGTATCCTCATTATTCAATTAAAACCAACCGTAACAGCGTTGCAGTTTCTTCCCTTTATCTCCTGCGTTACCTCTGCAATATGATTCAAAGTAGGCTTCGTTTTGAAGAAAAGCAGAAAGCGCAAAGGACAGATAAAAAATTACAGCAGAAGATTAATGACAAAAAGCAGGCTCAGGGATTGAAGATGTAAGTTGAATAAACTTGAAGTTGACTTTTATCCTACACATTACTGTTTCATAGCCAACTATTAGGAATTAATCTTATAAACAAATCTATTCTCCATAGTTTGAATGGTGTAAGTTTGTTAAAATTGTAATCTCTTGGTTTTCAGCCTAACAGTTCACTCTTTGTTTTTCTTCCCAAATAAACAAAATCCATAAGAGGATAGAACGATTTCATTTCAGCCGAATTATTTTGTATCATACTACTTCTATAATTATTGTAATGCCCAACAGCCTCTTCAAAGTTCTTATACATCTTCCCTGATTCATTAACTGATGTTCTCGGATCACTAATTTTATCATGCAGTAAATCATACATATTACTGTATTTTTCAAAATTTAGACTTACAAAAGCTTGGTATACACCCGGCAATACTTCGACACTGTGAATTTTATAATATTTTTCTATTTCATGCTCCGTTGGATAAGGTATGCCTTTTATCGTTTCACTGTTATTCTCCAGCCATTCATAAGCAGTCTCCTTGTCAAAAAGTTTAATTATAGATAAACATAACTTATCCACTACTTGTATATTATTTTTATCTATTTCAAACAAATAGTTCCATGTTTTATATCTAATAATCGGTGGCAAGAATGAAAACATGCGTAACACTTGAGGTGATGAATATATACTTACCTGTATATCTAAAAAATATTTAATAAAAATTAGCGCATACAAATCTAAAATAGCGTCCTCAACACTTTCTACTTCTATATTAGAAAATTCGTCTGTATGCTGAGTATGAGTGCCATCTCTCCCAAGAGGGTTTATTCTTCTTATTATTTCAATCAATCTATCACTTAATTCATTACCTAGATTGTCCATTCCACTATTTACCGCAGAATTATTTGAATCCCTTTTTACCTGACCTAACATTAGTGTCCGACTACTGCCAATATCCAAGATTTTTCTAACCATCACTTCTGCATGTTTCCTAAGCCCAGCCATTTTCCCCATATTAGATATTTCTATGTATTGAGTATCATGCAACAAATTTC
This sequence comes from Oscillospiraceae bacterium, assembly GCA_029218825.1. Taxonomy (GTDB): domain Bacteria; phylum Bacillota; class Clostridia; order Oscillospirales; family Acutalibacteraceae; genus Ruminococcoides. The sequence goes on from JAQXSC010000084.1 coordinate 9,826, forward strand.
CTATTAAAATTGCATATTCACTATCATTAAATCTATCCATAAAGTATCCTCCTCAAATTCAAATTTGTCATTCTTTTATTTGAAATTATCATACCACATACAAATAAAATTGTCTATCCAAAAATCAGCCTACCACCAAGAAATAACTGCGCCCAAACGCTGACAGGTGCCTCCTATCATGGTGATAGGAGAAAGAACTACCCACTATAAGATATTACAGCAGAAAGAAAAAATATATACGAGGAAGTGATTAAAATATCAACCTACATTCATTTTACAAAAGAACAGCGGGAGCAGGCAAGGCGAACAGACCTTGCTAATTTTTTAATCGGTCAAGGCGAAAAAGTCAAGAAATCAGGTTCGGAATATGAATGGCTTGACGGCTCGCAAAAAGTAACAATCAGAGGTTATCTCTGGTATCATCAGTACGAACAGAAAGGCGGTGACGCAGTTGACTTCGTCCGCAGATTTTATAACAAGGATTATGCCGAAGCGGTGGAAATGCTTTTGAATAACTGTGGCGGTCAAATCATAACCTCACCGCACATGGAAAGAGTACACAAATCCTTTGAACTACCGCCGAGGAATGACCGAATGAGCAGAGTTTTTTCTTATCTGCTGTTGACTCGTTGCATTGACAAAGATGTGCTTTTTGAGTTTGTGCGGAGAAAGATGATTTATGAATCTGCCGATTATCACAATGCCGTCTTTGTCGGCTATGATTCAAACGGTAAACCTCGCCACGCACACAAGAGAGGAACGGTGACAAGCAATTCTTACAAGGGAAATGTCGCAGGCAGTCAACCAGAATTCAGCTTTCATTGGCACGGCACAAGCGACAAGATATTTTTATTTGAAGCTCCGATTGATATGCTTTCCTACATTTCAATGCAAAAAGCAGAAGATTTACAGAAAGTTCTGACGCGTGAAAATGAGTTGAAATATAATAAAACATTTGAGCGCGAATTGGCGGCGGCAGCTTGCCGCTGGAAAAATCACAGTTATGCGGCATCCTGCTCCGTTTCGGACAGGGTGCTTTTTCAATGTCTGAAAGATAATCCGAACATCAAAAATGTGTTTCTCTGCTTTGACAATGATAAGGCAGGACAGACAGCAAATAAACGCATATCTGATAAATTAAACTCAATGAATATCCAAAACGAAAT
>JAQXSC010000085.1 GCA_029218825.1 Oscillospiraceae bacterium
TCCTTAACTGCACGAGCAATATCAGGAGTAACAGTACCTGCCTTTGGGTTAGGCATAAGACCGCGAGGACCTAAGATTTTACCAAGACGACCTACAAGACCCATACAGTCGGGAGTTGTGATAAGAACATCGAAGTCCATCCAGTTTTCCTGCTGAATCTTCTGTGTCATATCCTCGGCACCAACATAGTCTGCGCCTGCCTCTTTTGCTAAATCTTCGTTAGCACCCTTACAAATTGCAAGAACCTTTACGTTTTTGCCTGTTCCGTTTGGAAGAACAATAGCGCCACGTACCTGCTGGTCAGCATGACGACCGTCAACACCTAATCTTACGTGTAACTCGATTGTTTCGTCAAACTTTGCAGTAGCAGTCTTTACAACTGTATCCAGGGCTTCCTCAGTATCATATAATTTAGTTCTGTCGATAAGTTTAGCACTATCAACGTATTTCTTACCGTGTTTCATCAGTATTCCTCCATAATTAGGTGGTCAAGCAGAAAATTCCTCCCACCCGGATTTAAAAATTAGTCAACTACTTCGATACCCATACTTCTTGCTGTACCGGCAATCATACTCATAGCAGTTTCAATGCTACCGGCATTAAGATCAGGCATCTTTGTTTCTGCAATTTTCTGAACCTGTTCACGGGTAATCTTTGCTACCTTTTGCTTGTTAGGTACGCCTGAACCACTTTCGATACCGCATGCTTTCTTAATAAGAACGGCAGCAGGCGGAGTCTTTGTGATAAAAGTGAAAGAACGGTCTGCGTATACTGTGATTACTACAGGAATGATTAAACCTGCGTCATTTTTTGTGCGTTCGTTAAAATCCTTTGTGAACGCAACGATGTTTACACCGTGCTGACCAAGAGCTGGACCAACCGGTGGTGCCGGTGTAGCTTTTCCGGCAGGGATTTGTAGTTTAATTAAGCCTACAACCTTTTGAGCCATTGTGTTTGCACCTCCAAAATTCGTGGTAAATTGCGGGACAATTAGTGGGTCCCTCCCACAGGGAACATCAAGGTTCCCAAATAAAAAGCAAATTGCTTATTATTTTTAATCGTCAATCAGTTCCGCTTGATTTAATTCAAGTTCAACCGGGGTTTCACGTCCGAACATAGATACTGTTACGGAAACGTAGTTTTTATCAACGTCAAGTTCATCAACCACACCGATAAAGTCCTCCAAAGGACCGTCAATAATGCGGACTGAATCACCGACCTGGTAGTTAACCTCTACTACCCTTGTTTCAACTCCAAGTCTGTAAACCTCGTCATCTGTTAGAGGAACAGGCTTTGAAGAAGGCCCTACAAAACCGGTACAACCTCTGATATTTCTTACGACATACCAGGTTTCGTCAGTGTAAACCATCTTGACGAAAACATAGCCGGGAAAGATTTTATGTTCAACATCTTTAACCTTATCGCCGTTTGTTTCGGTAACGATTTCCGTAGGAACTTTAACCTCAAGAATCATATCCTGCAGGTTTCTGTTTTCTACTGTAGTCATAATATCGTTGGCTACTTTGTTTTCGTAGCCTGAATACGTGTGAACTACATACCATTTTGCTGTTCCGTCTGCCATTAACTTTGCTTCCTTTCGTCAATAAAGTATGAAAAACGGATATTAACTGCCGGAAGTTTTCATAACAAGGTCAAGTAGAAAATATAGTAGTCTATCAAGACCGAAGATGAAAAGACCGGAAACAAGGATAACAACTAATACTACAATAAAACTTTTTGTAGCAACTTTTGGATTAGTCCATGTTATCTTTTTGATTTCGCCCCAACAAGCACGAAGGTAACTCCAAATTCTAACAAATGCGTTAGGCTTTTTGGCTTTTTTAGCCTTTGCTTTACTATCAGCCATTACTGTACCTCCAATTACTTTGTTTCCTTGTGAACAGTGTGCTTTTTGCAAAATCTACAGTACTTGTTCATCTCAAGTCTGTCGGGACTGTTCTTCTTGTTCTTCATTGTGTTGTAATTACGTTGCTTACATTCCGTACAAGCCAATGTGATTTTTACTCTCATTCTCGGCACCTCCCGTTATTTTTCGGAAAAAATTTAGCCTCCCTCAAAAGGGCGCAAAAAAATAGACCCCTTTTATGAGGTAAATACATTCTAACACACTTTTTATTTATAGTCAATACCTATTTATAAAAAAAGTAAAATTATGCGGAACATAAGTACATTCCGCATAATTTAAGCCCATTACTGTTGTTGCTGTTGCTGTGCCTGAAGTCTTTGCATCATAGTAGTTTTCTTTTTCTTTTCCTTTGCAGGTTTTACTTTTTTGCCCTTATACTTTAATGCTGCACCCCAAGCCTTGTTTAAATCCTCTGATAAAAATTCCTTAAACCAATTGTGCTTGTCCTCAGGCATTCCGTTAAGAATTACAATGGTGATGATTGAACGAGTGTCAAGGTTGCCGTTGGAATACTGTTTATCAAGTAACGCGCAGAGTTTTGAAACTTCTTTTTTATTTGCCTTGTTTACAAACTCCGTTAGTCTTGGCAGGAGTTTTTCCTTTGTAAAGGTAACGCCTCTGAAAGGATAGTAGTTTTCCTCCTCGTAGGCAATTTCATCCTTTAACTCAGGAAAATATGATACAAATCTCTTTGCAAGGAACAGCGGATCTGCATTACCCTCGTCCTCGTTATTCTTCTTTTTCTTTTTAGTTGCTTTCATTCTTTTTATTGCTACTGAACTTGTGCAGTTGTCAATAAAATCGTTTGCGATAGAGTCGGCTTCCTTTTGAGTATCATTTTCAGGGTCAAACATCCAAGTGGCAAGAGTTTTCCACTCGTTATCAGGTCCCTCCTCTGTCATAGGACAGGAACGCATAACCATATGCATTTTATCCTTGAAATAAACTACGGAATATGCTGTGTTTTCCGAAGTATATAGGGAAACAAGTTCGTTATCGTTACTTTGTATTTTCTGTTTTGAAAAGCCCTGTGTAGCCAAAGCTCCCTCTACCTTATCTGAAATACTATTAAACGCTTTTAATAAATCCATAAAATCAATCCTTTTCAAAAGAATATTATAATTATACATTTAATAATGTGTTTTGTCAAAAGATTTTTAACAGACTTTACTATTGCAACAAAACAGCCAATGTGTTATTATTATTTGTTGTATAGTAAAATTTGCAAATCCTTATAAAAGGAGAGTACATATGAATAATTCGCCTATCGGTGTTTTTGATTCCGGACTTGGTGGTCTTACTGCTGTCAGAGAACTTTTGAATATCCTGCCAAATGAAAACATTATATATTTCGGTGATACCGGCAGAGTTCCCTACGGAACAAGGTCGGAGGATACTATCCGCAAATATGCTTTCCAAGATGCTAAATTTCTTTTAAAGCATAATGTTAAAATGGTTATTGCCGCCTGCGGTACAGTCAGTTCGGTAGCAACTAACCTAAAAAACGATTTACCTGTTCCGTACACAGGGGTTGTATCTCCAACCTGTTACACTGCTGTAAGAACAACTAAAAATAAAAAAATCGGAATTATCGGTACAAGCGCAACTATCAAAAGCCACAGTTACAAAAAAATTATTGAAAGCACAGACCCTGAAATTAGTGTAATCGAACAGGATTGCCCATTGTTTGTACCCCTTGTGGAAAACGGTTTTATAAGCAAAGACGACCAAATTGTCAGACTTGTTATAAAAAGATACCTTTCACCTCTTATGGATGAGGGTGTAGATACAGTTATTTTAGGTTGTACTCACTATCCTATTATTAAGGACGCAATTTCCTCGGTAATGGGTGAAAATGTTGCGTTGATTGACAGCGGCAGAGAAACCGCCATATACGCAAAAAAGATATTATGTGAAAATAACCTGCTAAATGAAAGCAAAGAAAAGGGAAACGCTCAATTCTACGTTTCCGATACACCGGATGGTTTTGAAAATGTTGCCGGAGTATTCTTGGGAAAAGATATTAAGCACAACGTAGAGCAGATTAATATTGAGTTGTATTAAGGTGAAATATGGAAGATAAATACCTAATAAACATTATCGGTATTCAGGAGTTAGACGGTGAAAAAGATAAAATTGAAATGACTACCACAGGCAGTTATATCAACAAAAACGGACACTCTTATATCGGTTACAAGGAATACGACGAGGACGACCCTAACATTTCTTCAAATAATGTTATAAAAGTTGAGGATAACAGCAGGGTAACAATTATCAGAAACAGCGGTAAGCAAACAAGACTTATCCTTGAAAAAGGCAAACGTCATCAATGCCACTACAGAACGATTATGGGGGACTTGATGATCGGCGTGTTTGCTGATATAATTAATGCCGATTTAGACGATAACGGCGGTAAACTTCACGTTAAGTATTCGTTGGATTTCAATAACGATTTTATTTCTAATAACGAATTTTACATTGATATTAAAGCAAAGAATGAGGGATAAATATGGCACAGACTTTAGCAAAATCAAAAATTCAATTAAAAGACGCAATTATCAATTCTATAACAAAGGCTATTGAAAAGGAACAATTAATAAAGGCTGATATTCCTGAATTTATTATCGAAACTCCTGCTGACCGTAAAAACGGCGATTTGGCTACTAATGCGGCTATGGTAGGTGCAAAGACTTTCAGGACTGCTCCCATAAAAATCGCACAGGCTATTACGGAAAACATTGACCTTGAAAACACACTTTTTGAAAAATGTGAAGTTGCAGGGCCTGGATTTATCAACTTTTTCTTCTCCCCTATGTACTATGCAGAGGTGTTAAAGGACGTTGAGGAGGAAAAGGAAAATTACGGCAGTTCCGATTACGGCAAGGGTCAGAAAATTATGGTTGAGTTTGTGTCCGCAAACCCTACAGGTCCTATGCATATGGGTAACGCTCGTGGCGGTGCTTTGGGAGATTGTCTTGCTGCAGTTCTTAACAAGGCAGGTTACAATGCATGGAGAGAATTTTACGTAAATGACGCAGGTAATCAGATAGAGAAATTTGCCTGTTCCCTTGAGGCAAGATACCTGCAAATTTATAAAGAGGGCATTGAGTTCCCTGCGGACGGTTATCAGGGCGGTGATATTACCGACCTTGCACAGGAATACGCAGACGAAAACGGCGATGTATTAGTAAATGCCGACAGCAACAGCAGAAAGAAAGCCCTTGTTGACTATGCTCTGCCAAAGAATATCTCAAAAATGCAGAGTGATATGGCTAAATATAAAATCAAATATGACAAGTGGTTTTTTGAGTCGGAGTTACACAACAGCGGTCAGGTTAAAGAGGTTGTTGACATATTAACAGAAAAGGGTCTTACCTATGAAAAAGAGGGTGCTGTTTGGTATAAAAACAAAGAAGTTTGCACAGAAATTCTTTTAAAGCAAGGTAAAACCCAAGATTATATCGACAAGTTGGAATTAAAGGATGACGTGCTTATTCGTCAAAACGGCAACCCTACCTACTTTACCGCCGATATTGCTTATCATAAAAACAAGTTTGACAGAGGTTTTGAAACGCTTATTGACGTATGGGGTGCTGACCACCACGGACACGTTATGAGAATGAAAGGCGCAATGGACGCAATCGGTTATGACGGAGATAAATTACAGGTTGTGCTGATGCAACTTGTAAAACTCGTTCAGGGCGGCGAAATTGTTAAGATGAGCAAACGTACAGGCAAGGCTATTCAACTTGCTGATTTGCTGGAGGAAGTTCCTGTTGACAGCGCACGTTTCCTATTTAACACAAGAGAGGCTAACACCCAGATGGATTTCGATTTGGATATTGCCGTTCAGCAGGATAACCAAAACCCTGTTTATTACGTTCAGTATGCACACGCAAGAATTTGCAGTATTATCAAGGCTCTTGCAAACGAGAATATTTCTCCGCGCAGTTGCAGTAAAGAGGAGTTAATGCTCCTTACTGCTCCTGAGGAAAAGGAACTTATTAATCATATTGCAAACTTCTATGAGGAGATTATTTCCGCTGCAAAGGAATATGACCCTACAAGAATCACAAGATACGTTACACAGACCGCTACATTGTTCCACAAGTTCTATAATGCTTGTAGAGTAAAGGGTGAAAATGAAAGCCTGATGCAGGCAAGACTGAACCTGTGTATTGCAGTAAAGACAGTTATTAAAAACATTCTTGATATGTTTAATATCAACTGTCCAGAGAGTATGTAATTATTATATAAAACAAGGTTGTCGCAAATCTTTCAATTTTGCGACAACCTTTTATTTTTATTTATTTTCCTTATCCGAATCAGGTGCGGTAACTGCGCTGATGATTGCAAGTATTACTCCCACAAAGGAAAGAATTGTTGATACAAGGGCAAGTATAATCGTGAGAAAGCCTGTCCGAGGCACATCGTTATACAGAATACACATTACAAAGGAAGCAATCAAAGTAACAATAACAACAGGAATAATTGTTACAGCAAGCCTTGACAGGAGTTTACTTTTCTTTATATTGCTTTTTTCAGTCATCTTTCTCAACTTCTTTCTTTTTTGTGCTAAAGCAGACTAAAATAATTCCCACAAAAGCAAAGACAAGGGAAATAAGTGCAAAGGCTACCTCCACAAATTGGGCAATATCTTGGCTGTTGAATATAGCCTGAACTACCATTGAGGCTATAAGAAACGACAAAGACAGAGCCAACAATACTGTTGAAATTATTAACGAAATTAATTTTAGATTTTTCATAATTCACCTAAATTTTATCGGCTATGTTTTTAAAGTCCTCTAATTTCAGTTGTTCTGCTCTTAGGTTTAGACTTAAATTACATTCAGTCAGCAAATTGTTTACCTCTGATTTTGGAAGTCCTAAACCGCTGCTCAATGAGTTTGGCAGAGTTTTTCTGCGCTGACTGAAGGCGGCTTTTACCACCCTAAAGAACTTTTTACTGTCCTTTACGTCAACTGACGGTGTTTTCAGAACATCAAGTCTTATTACAGCAGAGTCAACTTTTGGGGCAGGTATAAATGACCCTGCACTTACATTGAACAAAACCTTTGGTTTACTGTAAAAATTAACAGCCACAGTAACTGCACCGCTTTGCCTTGTGCCGATTTCTGCGCACATACGCTGAGCGGCTTCTTTTTGCACCATTACGGTAATAGCCTCGATTGGCAGACTTTCTTCAAGCAAACGCATTATTACAGGGGAAGTTATATAGTAGGGCAGGTTTGCACATACCACCACTTGCATTCCCTGAAACTCGTCCTCAATCAACTTCTTTAAATCGATTTTCATTACGTCTTCATTGATAACCTTTACGTTGTCAAAGTCAGACAGAGTTTCATCAAGAACAGGAATCAGTCTTTTGTCAATTTCAATGGCAATTACTTTTGATGACAACTTGCACAACTCGGTGGTAAGTACGCCTATTCCCGGACCGATTTCGATTACTCCCACATTCTCCCCTGCTCCGGACATTTCAGCCATACGAGGGCATACAGAGGGGTTAATCAGAAAATTTTGCCCAAGTCCCTTTGAAAAACTGAATCCGTGTTTTGAAAGTATTTCTTTAATTGTACCTATATCTGACAGTCTATTCATTATAGTACCCTTAATCCCTTTGGATATTTATTTTTTAAATTTCCGTTTGATACCTTGCCAAAGCCTGTAGTCATTCCCTCTACGCATACTGCTGTATAGCCTTTTAATTGGGTATCAACCTTTATTTCCTCTCCGTGGAGGAATTTTGCAATATCGTCGCTGTTAAGTTTTAAATCTACGGCCTGTCTGCAATCTTCCTTTTTAGCAGCCATAAAAGCGGAATGGTGCGGCTCAAAACGGTTTTTCTTAATCTCGCCTAACAGCACACCTTTTCTGAGAATCGGCAGACCCTTTAAATTCGGTAAGCCGTTAATGACAGAGTAGGCTTTATCTCCTACAACCTCTATGTTATCGCCAAATGGGTGGTTTACAAATGTATCGTTGTAAAAATCCGTTACCACACTTGGGGTTTTTTCTAATTTAGAATTATAAATCGGCACAGATACATTTTCCGACAGTTTTCGAAGTCTTGCGGCAAAATGCCCTTCCCCACCATCCATTGGGAAAATTCGCCTTGCATATTCAAGGGTGGGTCTGCCAAAATCCACTTTGCTGTCCTCTAACACAAAATCAGGATTTTCCTGTAAAAATTTTGTGATAACCCCTTCGTTTTCCTCAACAGAAAATGTGCAGGTTGAATATACAATAACACCGTTTTCTTTCAGCGCGTTTTTAGCGGAATTGAGAATTTGCAGTTGCCTTACAGCGCAACTTTCCACGTGTTCCTGACTCCACTGTGCCTGTGCGTCATCGTTCTTTCTAAACATTCCCTCACCGCTGCAAGGAGCGTCCACAAGAATTTTATCAAAATATCCACGCAAACTGTTACAGAGAACATCAGGGTGACAATTTGACACTACTGCATTTGAAATCCCCATACGTTCAATATTCGATAAAAGAATTAAAGAACGTGACTTCACAATTTCATTTGCCCACAAAATTCCTGTTGAGTTAAGTTGTGCGGCAATTTGGGTGCTTTTGCCACCGGGTGCGGCACATAAATCGAGAACCTTGTCCCCTTTTTGAACACTCAGCATTGTAACGGCAGAGGTTGCCGACGGCTCCTGAACGTAAAAAGCCCCACAGTGATGAAGTGGACTGTTGCCGATTGATTTTACATCATTTGGCAGATAAAAACCTTCCTTGCAAAAAGGTGTGTTTACTATTTCAAAATCCACAAGACTTTTCAACTTGTCCACACTGCATTTAAGAGTATTCACCCTTATTCCGCGAAAATTAACGTCGTTATAATATTTTAAAAAATTATCAAATTCATCCCCTAACAGGGATTTCATTTTTAATAAAAAATCATTCATAAGTATAAAAATAAAATAAAAGGTAAAAATAGTTTCAGACCGATTTATCGGTTAATTCAAGGAGGTGAGTTGAAATGAACTTCAACAACAATCAAAACAACCAGAACAATAACCAGAACAACAATCAGAACAGAAACAACCAGAATAATAATCAGAACAAAAACAATCAGAACAACAACCAGAATAACAATCAGAACAGAAATAATCAGAATAACAGATAAGGTTGCTCACTTGAATTGTCTAT
>JAQXSC010000086.1 GCA_029218825.1 Oscillospiraceae bacterium
ACAGACATTTATGCAAATAATTTGAAGCATACTATAGCACAAAAAAGACAGCCACAATTAAGTGACTGTCTTTTACTTTTAGTTTATTCAGTTGCTTCCTGTGAATCTTCTGTATCTTCTTCAGGTTCTTCAACCTCTACAAAAGTGCCGTTCATTACTGCTTCAAAATCATCGTTGTGCATTTTTTCGTGCTTGATAAGATATTGGGCAACCCGGTGGAGTTTGTCGATATTTTCCTTTAACAGATTTTCCGCTTTACTGTAAGCGCCCTTAACGATATCTAAAACTATCTTGTCTATCTTTGCGGCTGTTTCCTCTGAATAATCTCTTGAGTGGCCCATATCTTTGCCAAGGAACACTTCTCCGCTTTCCTGTCCGTAACGAACAGGGCCTAATTCATCAGACATACCGTATTTTGTAACCATTGCACGTGCTGTCTTTGTTGCTTTTTCAATATCGTTTGACGCACCTGTTGAGATATCGTCAAGTACGATTGCTTCTGCAACTCGACCGCCAAGGCACACTATAATATCCTCTACCATTTCATTGCGTGAGTTGTAGGATTTATCTTCACTTGGAAGCGGCATTGTGTAACCGCCTGCCATACCACGTGGTATAATTGAAATTTCGTGAACAGGGTCTTGTGTTTCACAAACATGGAAAAGAATTGCGTGTCCTGCCTCGTGGTAGGCTGTGAGTTTTTTCTCTTTGTCGGACATTACCTTGCTTTTCTTTTCTGCGCCCACAACAACCTTTATAGTTGCGTCCTGAATTTCTTTCATTGTGATTGCTTTCTTGTTTTCCCTTGCGGCAAGTAAAGCAGCCTCATTCAACAGATTTTCAAGGTCTGCACCTGTAAAACCGGCTGTTGTTTTTGCGATAGTTTTAAGATTTACATCAGGAGCAAGAGGTTTCTTTCGTGCGTGTACTTTCAGAATTGCCTCACGTCCGTTAACGTCAGGGTAACTGACAATAACCTGTCTGTCAAATCGACCCGGTCGCATTAAAGCAGGGTCTAATATGTCAGGTCGGTTTGTAGCCGCAATCATAATTACGCCCTCATTAGCACCGAAACCGTCCATCTCTACAAGCAACTGGTTAAGAGTTTGCTCACGTTCATCGTGACCGCCGCCTAAACCTGCGCCACGCTGACGTCCTACTGCGTCAATTTCATCAATAAAAATAATGCAAGGTGAATTTTTCTTTGCCTGTTCAAACAAATCTCTTACTCTTGAAGCACCGACACCAACAAACATTTCTACAAAATCAGAGCCTGAAATTGAGAAAAAAGGAACTCCTGCCTCACCGGCAACTGCACGTGCAAGTAATGTTTTACCTGTTCCCGGAGGGCCTACAAGAAGTACGCCTTTCGGAATACGCGCTCCTAACGCGTTAAACTTATCAGGGTTTTTTAAGAACTCTACAATTTCTTCTAGTTCTTCTTTTTCCTCATCTGCACCGGCAACGTCATCAAATGTGGTTTTGCGTTTTTCGTCGTTGGTGTCTTTAATCTTGGCTTTGCCGAAATTCATTTCCTTACCGCCAAGACCTCCGGCACTCATCTTTTTCATAATAAAGAACCAGAAAGCAACTAACAGCGCAATACCGATTATTGTGGGGAGCAGGCTCATCAAAAAGGAATTATCAGCGGCTCTCACAAGGTTATATTCCATATCCTTGTTGTTATCTTCATATTCCTTTATATCGTTTCTGAACTCGATAGGCTCAGGGACAACGCCTTTTATTTCAGTTTTGTCCTTATCATTCAGTATAATTTTGATAGCACCTGTGCCGTAGTTCAGTTCGTATCTTGCAACTTTTCCATCTTGGAAATAGCCTATAAGTTCTGATGTATCATAGGTTTTGCCCTTGGGGGCAAAGTTGAAAATCATACTTATCAACAAAATCACTACTATAGGGATTCCGATATACATAAGCAGATTTCTTGTTTTTTTCTTGTTATCCAATACTGTTCACTCCTTTAATTAGTATTGTTAATATATATAAATTTATTATGAATACACACTTTCCTTTAATATTCCAATATAAGGTAATGTGCGATAATCTTCTGCGTAATCAAGTCCGTAGCCTACTACAAACTCGTCGGGAATAATTTTGCCAACATAGTCAACGTCGATTTTTACCTTTCTGCGCTCAGGTTTGTCAAGCAAGGTAGCAATTTTTACGGAATTCGCCTTTTTGGCTTTGAAGTATTTTACCATAAAATCAAGGGTGTTGCCTGAGTCGATAATATCTTCAACTATAAGTATATCTTTTCCCTGAACTGACTGGGAAACGTCTTTGACGATATTTACTGTGCCTGTGCTTTCCGTACCGTTTGCATAGGAAGACGCTACAACAAAATCGATTTTAAAATCCGATTTCATCTTTTTCATCAAATCAGCCATAAAGCATATACTTCCCTTTAGCAAACCCACCATAAGCATATCCTTGTTTTCGTAATCTTTGTCAATCTTTTCTGCAAGATTACTTACAATGCTGTCAATTTCCTGTTCTGAAATTAATATTTCCTTAATATCCTTGTGCATAACTATTCCCCTTTACTTTGTTATAGATATTTTAATACCTTTTTTATCTTTGCATATACCTTGTGCTGAAACGCCTATACCCTCTATCCAGAGAACCGTACTTCCATTTGCCACAAGCAGTAGATTATTTCTGCTTTCAGCAGGAATCTTCATCTCGTTAAACAGTTTTTTTAAGGTTTTTGTAACCTTTCTGTGTGGGAGAGTAAATGTGTCACCCTCTTTGCGAGTACGGATAACAGCACCCTTTATGGAAGATTTATCCAAAATATCTTTGCTGTTATCTAAATTTATTTCTTTTACGGAATAATGTTTACAGTTATATGAAAAATTCAAATTTTCGCTGAAGTTAATTTCCTCAAAGGGTACAATCTCCTTTGACATATCAGCAAATCTTAATAAATTTTGTTTGCAAATTGCTCTGATATTATTTGGCAAATCTACAGAACCGCCGAAATTAAGACAATGAATAAGTTGTTCCATATGGCAACTGTTCAATTCTGTAAAATGAATTTTGCAAAGGCTACTTAACAGCGTTGTTTTTACACTGTAATCAAGGCTGTTAATCATATCAATTCTGTAGCCTTTTTCCGTTTTTGCCCTTTCAATTATTGTATCACTTTGATTGGAAATAAAGTCAAAAGCATTTAAGAAAATCGGCGAATTACCGCCTACTGTACGTTCAAAATTCGGATTGATTTCCTTGATTTTAGGTAAAATCTCGTGACGGATTTTGTTGCGAGTGTAATCGTTAGTCAGGTTAGTACTGTCGGTTACATAGTGAATATTGTAAAAGTTGCAATATGTTTCAACCTGTTCCCTGCTCACCTCAATTAAAGGTCTGATTATATAATCCCTCACAGGCACTATACCGCCCATTCCCTTTAGTCCTGTTCCGCGAATAAGGTTAAAGACGACTGTTTCTGCGTTATCCGAAGAAGTATGTGCTGTGGCAATTTTTGCGTTATGTTCAAGGTGGAGTTTTTCAAAAAACTCATATCTTAAATTTCTGCCGCAAAGTTCTGTGCTTATTTTTTCTTTTTTAGAAATTTCGGCAACATTATAACTTTCGCAAAACAGTTTGACGTTGCTTTTTTTGCAAAGATTTTTTACAAAATTTTCGTCACGTTTAGCCTCGTCGCCACGTAAATTGTGGTTAAGATGTGCCGCCATAACTTCAATATGGAGTTTATCTTTTAAAGTCAGCAGTACGTTCAAAAGTGAAACCGAATCGGCACCGCCGGATAGAGCCACAACTACCCTATCCCCTTTTTTCAGCATATTAAATTTACGAATTGTATCATAAACAATGGATTGAAAATTACTCATTACGATTATGCTCCACAGAGGTAAATCGCATAAATTCGCCTTGCCAATGCAGTTTTACGGTTGTTGTTTCACCATGACGATTCTTTGCAACAATACATTCACCGCTGTTTTGGTCAACAGTTACTCCTTCGTCGCCTGAATTATCTTTATCATAATAACCCTCACGATAGAGGAAAAGAATAATATCCGCGTCCTGCTCAATGGAGCCGGATTCACGAAGGTCGGAAATCATAGGGCGGTGATCCTGACGTGCCTCGGCGGCACGATTAAGTTGCGAAAGACAAATAACAGGTACATTAATCTGCTTTGCCAAAAGTTTAAGATTACGTGTAATTTCGGAAACTTCCTGAACACGATTATCTATTCTTCTTCCGCTTGTCATAAGTTGGAGATAGTCGATTACAACTAAGTCAACGTTTTTCAGTCTGCGCAGTCCTGCCTTGATTTCCGCAACTGTAGTACTTGTATCATCAAGGTAAAAATCACAATGTTGGAGTACGTCACCGGCGCTGATAAGCCTTCCCCATTCCTCGTCGGACAGTTTGCCTGTTCTCAGTTTTGTACCCTGAACCAAGGCTTCTGTTGACATAAGACGTGAGGTAAGTTGCTCCTTTGACATTTCAAGGGAAAAGAATGCTACTGTTTTCTTGGCGGTTGAGGCAACATACCTTGCAATATTAAGGGCGAAACTTGTTTTACCCATACCGGGACGTGCAGCAAGTAAGATAAGGTCGGATCGATTTAAGCCTGTAATAACCCTATCTAAATCTCCGATGCCTGAGGGAATCGGTTTCATACTGTCGTCGGTATCTCGGTTAAGAGCGTCAAGCCTGTCAAATTCCTTTAGTACGATTTTTGCCAAAGGTTCAAGACCTTTTGTAGTTCTGTCACGTCTGATATCAAAAATTTTCTGCTCTGCCGAGTCCATAAGAACTCCCGGCTCAAGTTCGCCTGAATTAGCCTCCGAAATAATATCGTGAGCCGCAGAAATAAGGGAACGAATATCAAATTTTTCTCTGACAATTCTTGCGTATTCTCTTGCGTTTGAAATGGACGGACAATTATTTACCAAGTCCATTAAATAGGTTTTGCCGTTTGCATCATCAAAACCCTTGTCCCTTTTCAACGCCTCAAGCACCGTTACAAAGTCGATGTCCTTGCCTACATTGTATAAATCAAGAATTGCAGAATATATTAAGCGGTGGTTGGTTATATGGAAGTACTTTGGATCCCCTAAAATATCAATGACCTCGTTAAGGGTCTTGCTATCCAAAATAACCGCACCTAATACGGCTTGTTCCGCCTCCGGACTGTAGGGCAAATTAAGGCTGTCGTATCCGGAATTAATGTTTAAATCTGCCATAGTTTTTTCAACCTTTATGTATGATTATTCTGCGTTTTCAACCTCAATATTAATTGTAGCGCTGATTCCTGTATATAACTTAACCTCTGCTTTAAATGTTCCGAAGGTTTTGATGTCAGACGCAAGGACAACCTTGCGCTTATCAACATTTATGCTGTACTCCTGTTTGATTGCATTGGCAATTTCCTTTGCGGTAATGCTTCCGAAAAGTTTACCGTTTGAACCTGCCTTTGCTTTCATAACAAAGGTTTTGCCTTCAATAACGCTCTTGTCGTGATTTGCCTGTGCCTTTTGTGTAGCAATTTTATAATTCTTGCTGTCCTCGGCATTTTTGTATTCATTCATCGCTTGTGCATTTGCTTCCTTTGCCAATTTCTTTGGTAATAGGAAATTACGAGCATATCCGTCAGAGGCATTTACTAATTCGCCTTTCTTGCCGAGTGATTTTACATCCTGTAATAAAATAACTTTCATAGTGTTTTTCCTTTCTATTTATCATTTCTGTGTGAATCGGAATATATTTCAGTTACCAAACTGTCTATTGCTTCCTGTAATTGATATTTTGCCTGTTCAAATGTAATATTTTCAAGTTGAGCAGCAGCCATATTCTGGTGTCCGCCGCCGCCTAATTTTTCCATAATAAGTTGGACGTTCAGTTTTCCGTAACTGCGGGCGGAAATATTTATCACGTTACCTGTTTTAAACAGTACGAAACTTGCATTTACGTTTGATACAGACAAAAGTTCATCAGCCGCCTGAGCGGAAATAAGCCTTATGTTGGGGTCATTGGTATCTGCAACTGCTATTGCGCAATTATTTTTAACCTCTGCGTTGCTTACAACCTTATACTTCTCTTTGTAGGTTTCAATACTGTCTGCAAACAAGGATTTTGTGGCTACGGTATCTGCGCCTTTTTTTCTCAAAAATGCCGCCGCTTCAAAAGTTCTTACGCCTGTTCTTAACACAAAGTTCTTTGTATCAAGCATAATTCCTGCAAGTAGCGCCATTGCGTGATTTTTGGTAATATGAGTGTCACCTAAATATGTAATAAGTTCTGCAACCATTTCAGAGGCAGATGAGGAATTAGGCTCGTGGAAGAATACCATTGAATTGCTAATGTAATTAACCATTTTTCTGTGGTGGTCAATTATAACAACACGTTTTGACTTCTCCAAAACTTCAAGGCTTTCAACAAAGTCAGGAATATGTGTATCCACAACTATCAAAAGCGAACGTGGAGAAATGTTTTTTAAGGCTTCCTCCGGAGTTACAAAGATACTGTCATCAAATAAATTTATTAAACTGTCAGCCATTGAGGTAGTTTTATCCACAACAATGCGACATTGTTTTTTAAGTTCCTTTTCAATAACAGGCTGAAGTCCGATGGCAGAGCCTACGCAGTCAAGATCGGAAAAGCGGTGACCCATAATAAAAACACGATCGCTTTCGGAAACTGCTCGTGAAATCGAGGCTGCAATAACACGAGTACGAACTTTGTTTAAGGTTTCCACACCGGCAGAAGTACCGCCGAAAAATTCGTAGTTTTTATCTTTCATCAGGGCAACCTGATCTCCGCCTCTGCCCAAAGCCATATCCAAAGCCTTTTTGGCTTTCTGCTCGCTTTCAATCAAAGTGTCACATTCACAACCGATACCAACGGAAATCGTAGCCTCTCGGTTATTGTACTTAATAGAGTGAATTTCCTTTAGAATAGGGAATTTTAGGGATATTTGCTTATCAAGATTTGACTTATCAAATATCATCATATATCTGTTTGAGGGGAGTTTTTTAAACAAAGCATTGTTTTCACCTGCATAGTGCAACAACTTTGTTTCCAAAGTCAGCATAATTCTTGCGCTTTCTTCCTCGCTGTCGTTGGCAAACTCCTCAAGATTATCAAATACAAAAAACGCAACGGATTTTCTCGTTTCTGCATATTTTTTACTAATCTCTTTGTAGTAAGTGTTGTCATAGTAAAAACAGATATAGCCATCTGAAGCTTGGGTACAATATACTGTGTACTGTTTTCCGTCAAAGTTTATATCAAAACCTTCGCCGTCGGAAACGTCCTCGATATTATTTGAACCGATAAAGGTTGAAATATTATCGTTTACAGGGTTTCTGCCAAGACACAGTTGCTTTTTAAAACGTGTATTTGTCCAGAGAATATCTCCGAATTTTCCTACCACCGCCACAGGCATTTTAAACCGGTCAAGATATGATTGGTTAATATCGGTAATATTAGAAATAGAATTAGATATTGTTTTTGTCATATATCTTTTAAATCTAATAGACCAAATCAGCACTATGGCAATACTTGCCACAGCAACGCACAACTCAATGATACTGACAATGGGGTTGTAATAATAAGTTA
Organism: Oscillospiraceae bacterium; assembly: GCA_029218825.1. Classification (GTDB taxonomy): domain Bacteria; phylum Bacillota; class Clostridia; order Oscillospirales; family Acutalibacteraceae; genus Ruminococcoides. The sequence continues at coordinate 7,613 of JAQXSC010000086.1, forward strand.
CAACCGCCATTCCAAGCATTACAACGGAAAAAATTATGAAATTCGGTGATAATGTCCAGACTTTTTTTCTCATAATAAACCTAACTTAAAATTAAACTTCCTGTAAAATAGGTAAAATCATAGGACTGCGACGTGTTTTTTGAGCAATCAGTTTTGCAACGTCGTCCTTGATGCGGTTTTTGATAATGCCCCATTCGTGAACATTTTGCTCGGCAAAATCTTCAAGGATAGCAAGGCATTTTTCTCTTACTTCATCTAAAAGTTCTTCGCTTTCTCTTACATACACAAAGCCTCTTGATACAATATCAGGACCGCTGATAACGTGTCCGTCATACACATCAAGGGAGGCAACAATTATAATCAAGCCGTCCTGTCCAAGGTGCTTTCTGTCACGTAGTACTATTGAACCCACGTCACCTACGCCAAGTCCGTCAACAAATACCTTTCCGGCAGGGATTGAAGGCAGTTCTTTCATAAATTTTTCGTTTACTTCAATCTGACTTCCGATATCGCCGATAAAGATATTACTTCTGTCCCAACCAAGGGATTGAGCAAGTTCAGCATTTTTGCGGAGATGCTTTTGCTCACCGTGAACAGGGATAAAGTATTTTGCGTTTACGAGTTTTTGAAGGATTTTAAGTTCCTCTTGACAGGCGTGTCCTGAAACGTGAACGTCGTACATTGACTCATAAATTACCTTGCAGCCACGCTTTAACAGTTCGTCAACAACGTTGCCCACAGTCTTTTCATTACCGGGAATCGGATTGGCGGAAATGATAATAAAATCACCCTCGCCTACCATAACCTTTCGGTGGTCGGAATATGCCATTCTTGACAACGCAGACATAGGCTCACCCTGACTGCCTGTTGTAATAAGCACAATCTGGTCAGGCGTATATCTGTCAAGCATATCAATATCAATGATGATATTGCCCGGAACTGTCAGATAGCCAAGTTCCTTTGCAACGTTCATATAGTTCACCATTGAACGTCCTGAAAAAGCAACTTTTCTGCCGTACTTCTCCGCACAGTCGATAATCTGCTGAACCCTGTTTACGTTTGAGGCAAAGGTTGCAATAATAATTCTGTCCTTCTTTGCTTCGCTGAACAGACTGTCAAGACTTTGGGAAACCTTTTGCTCTGTAGCAGTATAGCCGGGACGTTCTGCGTTTGTGCTTTCACACAGGAACGCAAGTACTCCCTCTTGACCTAAACGTGCAAATGAGGGCAAGTCAATCATATCTCCCACAAAAGGAGTGCAGTCTATTTTAAAGTCACCTGAATGTAACACAATACCTGCCGGGGTATGAAACGCTATTGAAACTGCGTCCGGAATAGAGTGATTTACGTGGATAAATTCAGCCTCGATACAGCCAAGTTTTACCTTGCCGCCTGCATTAACTACATTGAGTTTTGCAGAATTATAAAGGTTATGTTCCTTTAATTTATTGCCTAACAAACCGATTGTCAAAGGCGTTCCGTATATTGGAATATTAAACTTTGACAGCAGATAAGGTATTCCGCCTATATGGTCCTCGTGACCGTGAGTGAGAACTACGCCTTTTACCCTGTCTATATTCTGTTCAATATAGGAAAAATCAGGGATAACCAAATCCACACCAAGCATATCTCCGTCAGGAAAAGCCATTCCGCAATCAAGTATTACAATATCTCCCTCACATTCAAAAAGGGTGATATTTTTACCGATTTCATTTAAACCACCGAGAAAAGCAATTTTTACCGAGGGTTTATTTTCCGCTACTCTCGGCTTATAATTCTGAACTTTTTTGCGTCGATAGTTCTTATTGTTAGTTGAAAGCCTTTGTTGCGAATCTGTGCGTTTTTTAGATTTTCCGCTGTAATAATTTTTTGTTTGCTTATTAACTGCTTTCACAAATTTACCTCCATTTAAAAATTATGTATAACGATAATCAAACAGCAGGGAATTTTCTGTGTAAAATTCCGACTTTTTTCTGTAAAATTTATCGCAAATTAAGGCAAAATTCCGCTATTTCGCCTATTATCCTAATATAATTATTCATTATATTGTAACGTATCTGTACCTATAATGTCAAGTAGTTAAAAGAATAATTAAAGGTTGTTTATAAATAATATTATTGGCAAAAATCTCTAATATAAACCGAGCCTAAAACATTGTATTTTTAATCCTGATTTAATATGATTGTCAAAATTTTTTAAAAAGCGGTTGCATTTGACTAACCATAGTATTATAATAGGATTGTTGCGAATGTAATATGAGGTTTATTATGAAAAATGTAGAAATTTTCACCGACGGCGCTTGTAAAGGCAACCCGGGTCCCGGCGGATGGGGTGCAATACTTCGCTATAACGGATTTGAAAAGGAAATTTCCGGCGGTGAGCCCAATACTACCAACAACAGAATGGAGTTATGTGCTGTAATTGAGGCATTGAGTATGCTGAAAGAGAAATGTCACGTTACTCTTTACAGCGACAGTCAATATGTTTGTAACGCTTTAACTCAAGGCTGGGCAAGAAAATGGAAAGCCAACGGCTGGATGCGTAACAAAAAGGAAAAGGCTTTAAATCCCGAACTTTGGGACAGGCTTCTTACATTATATGACAGTCACGAAATAGATGTTGTTTGGGTAAAGGGTCACGCAGGTCATCCTGAAAATGAACGCTGTGACAGACTTGCAGTAACTGCCGCAGAAAAATATATGTAATACAAAAGGTGATTTTATGAGAGAAATATATGCAGACAACGCTGCTACCACTGCCCTGTCACCTATGGTACTTGAAAAAATGATGCCTTACCTTACCAAGGTTTACGGCAATCCTTCAAGTTTATACGGCATAGGTCAAGAGGCAAAAAATGCTGTTGAAACAGCAAGACAGAATATTGCTAAAAACTTGGGAGCAAAAAGCGCTAGTGAGATTTACTTCACTTCCGGAGGAAGTGAATCCGACAACTGGGCTTTAAAAGGAATTTGCCAAAGATTAAAGGCTAAAGGCAAAAAGCATATCATTACTTCAAAGTTTGAGCATCACGCTATTTTACACACCTGCAAGGCTTTGGAAAAAGAAGGCTTTGAGGTTACTTATCTTGACGTTTACGAGGACGGTATTGTAAAGCCTGAGGACGTTGCAAATGCAATTCGTGAGGATACTGCTATTGTATCAATTATGTATGCAAACAATGAAATCGGCACAATTCAGCCAATCGCTGAAATCGGAAAGATTTGCAGAGAGAAAAAAGTACTGTTCCACACAGACGCTGTTCAAGCGGCAGGATATGTAAAAATCAATGTTGAGGAGCAAAACATTGACCTGCTATCTATGACTGCCCACAAGATACACGGTCCAAAAGGCTGCGGACTTCTTTATATCAGAAAGGGTATTTTAATTAATAACCTTATTGAGGGCGGTGCGCAGGAACGTAACAAGAGAGCCGGTACTGAAAATATTGCAGGAATCGTTGGACTTGACGCTGCTCTGCAACACGCCGTTGACACTATTGATGAGCGTACAGAAAGACTGAAAGTTTTAAGAGATAAACTCATTGACGGACTTCTTGAAATTCCAAAAAGCAGACTAAACGGCAGCAGAGAGAAAAGATTGCCAAACAATGTGAATATGTGCTTTGAGGGCATTGAGGGTGAAAGCCTGTTGTTAAGACTTGAGATGAACGGCATTTCCGCATCATCCGGCTCCGCTTGTACCTCAGGCAGTCTTGACCCAAGCCACGTACTGTTAGCGCTGGGATTACCTCACGAGGTTGCCCACGGCAGTACACGTATGACTTTTGATGAAAGCACAACCGAAGAAGATATCGATTATATCCTTGAGGTTGTTCCGAAAATTGTAAAACTTTTAAGAGATATGTCCCCGTTATGGGAAAAGATTAAGGATAAGTAAGGAAAGGAAGATATATAATGGCATTTTCTTATTCAGAAAAGGTTATGGATCACTTTGCTAACCCAAGAAACGTAGGCGAAATTGCCGATGCAGACGGTGTTGGTGAGGTTGGAAACTCAAAATGCGGCGATATTATGAAAATGTACCTTAAAATTGAGGGCAATACTATCGTTGATGTAAAGTTTAAAACATTCGGTTGCGGTGCCGCTATTGCAACAAGCAGTATGGCTACCGAACTTATTAAAGGCAAAACTATTGATGACGCACTAAAACTCACTAACAAAGCAGTTATGGAAGCCTTGGACGGTTTGCCACCGGTAAAAGTGCATTGTTCAGTTCTTGCAGAACAGGCAATTAAATCGGCTCTCTCCGATTACTACACAAGACAGGGAATTGACCCTACTCCTATTGTGGGTGATATCGGCGACCATTGTGACCATTGTGATCACTGTGAATAAGTAATTTAAAAACTGCCCTGAAAATTTTTTCAGAGCAGTTTTTTGTTTATAACTTAATATTATTCGGTTGGATAGTTTCGGAAAATTTACTTTTCCTGCAAAAGTTTATTGAGTTCCTCCATAAAGGTGTTTATGTCCTTAAACTGACGATATACAGAAGCAAAGCGAACATAACTTACCTCGTCAATCTTCTTTAATTGATCCATAGCAAGTTCGCCAATCTGCTGGGTAGTAACCTCTCTTTCAAGGCTTGACTGTAATTTGCTTTCAATATCATTAACTATATTTTCAATCTGCTGAATTGAAACAGGACGTTTCTCACAGGCACGTATAAGTCCGTTTGTCAACTTATTTCTGTCAAAACTTTCACGGCTTTTATCTCGCTTTACTACAATCACAGGGACAGTTTCAACGATTTCGTGGGTGGTAAAACGCTTTCCGCACTTTAGACACTCACGTCTGCGGCGGATTCTTTCGCCGTCATCAGCAGAACGAGAATCTATAACTTTTGATTCCTCAAAGCCACAATATGGACATTTCATAGTCAACACCTCATTGGTTTATTTTTCATTAAAAGCATTATAACACAGAAAAATGTTGATTTCAAGAGGTTTTTGGGGATTATTTCCAAACTTAAAAAAACAATAAACCGAAAACCTTATAGCATTGAGATTTTCGGCTTTACTTTTGGCACCCCCTGCGAGAATCGAACTCACAACTAACCCTTAGGAGGGGTTTATTATATCCATTTAACTAAGGGGGCATACGGAAAAATTATTAACATAAATCACAAGGATAATTTTATAATAAATATAGTGATTTGTCAACAAAATAGGGCATAAATAATTGTTAAAAAGGTAAATATTTATTAAAATGGTATTGACAAAACTAACTTAATATGGTAGTATTATTAGGCTGATTGCACGGAGAGGTGTCCGAGTGGTTTAAGGAGCTAGTCTTGAAAACTAGTGATCCCGCAAGGGACCAAGGGTTCGAATCCCTTCCTCTCCGCCATTTTATTAATAACAACTTTGCCATACGGAGGATTACTCAAGTGGTGAAGAGGCTCCCCTGCTAAGGGAGTAGGTCGGGTAACCGGCGCGAGGGTTCAAATCCCTTGTCCTCCGCCAAAAGCTATCAAGGATTTCTTGGTAGCTTTTATTTTTATAGCTTTCTATTGTTAGGTACAAGGGAGGTGCGTTGATGAAACACTTCCCAAAAACGTGGACACAGGCTACGAGATGAATATTGCTCATTAATCAAACTTACTTCTCCTCCGCCAAGGCACTCACATTCGTGAGTGCCTTTTTTCTGTTATGTTTGATTCTCAATCCGCTTTGTGCGGATGATGAATGTTTCATAATGATATTACTTTCTTCTCGTCGCCTGTGTTCACGTAAAAAATAAAACTTCCTGCATCGCTCCTCCCTAAAAATGCTCCACAGGAGCATAAAAAGGGGACCCCAAAAAGCAAAATTGCTTTTTGGGGAGAGGAGGAGCAATATAACGAGCAGGTGATTTTAAAGAAAATTACAGCGAGTGGAATTTGCGACGACGAAACGGTCGGCTTCGATTCTCAATCTGCTTTTCTTTTGGAGCGGATGATGAATGTTCATATTTATATATCTCAAATCTCGTCGCCTGTGTTCACGTAAAGGAGAAAACTTCCTGCATCTCTCCTCCCTAAAAATGCTCCACAGGAGCATTTTCTTTACGGTCGGCTTCGATTCTCAATCCGCTTTGTGCGGATGATGAATGTTCATATTTATATATCTCAAATCTCGTCGCCTGTGTTCACGTAAAAGGGAAAACTTCCTGCATCGCTCCTCCCTAAAAATGCTCCACCGGAGCATTTTCTTTACGGTCGGCTTCGATTCTCAATCCGCTTTGCCAAATAAAAAAGACACCCTATGGGTGCCTTTTCTATTTGGAGCGGATGATGAGAATCGAACTCACACAGTCAGCTTGGAAGGCTGAAGTTCTACCACTAAACTACATCCGCATATCCAACAACAGAGTTATTATAGCAAAACTCTGTTGTTTTGTCAATGGATTTATTTAAATTATTTGTAAATTTACTCCGTCGTTTGTTGCGGTTGCGTGTACTGCGGAAATCATATTGCCCTTTGCAGAAATAATCTCAGACGTAATTTTATCCTCTACCTCTTTACGGATAAAGTTGCGGATATCCCTTGCTCCACTTTGTCCGTTAGCCGCTTTATCTGCCACGTAATCGCTTAAACTGTCGTCATATGTGAAGTTTATTCCCTTTTCTTTCAAAGGCTCTACGTACTCCTCAAGCATCAACTTTGCAATCTTCTTGTAATCCTCAGTATTCAGACTATTAAACACGATAACTTCATCAACACGTGCGATAAACTCAGGACGCAAAAACTCCTGCAACGCTTTCATAGTTTTTTCTTTGATAAAACTCTGCTCTGCTTTTCCGAAACCTAAAGCATTTTCACGTCTTTCGGAACCTGCGTTTGAGGTCATAACGATAACAGTATTTTCAAAGTTAACACTTCTGCCATGGGCGTCGGTTACTCTGCCTTCGTCAAGAATTTGCAGTAAAATATTGAGAACGTCAGGGTGAGCCTTTTCAATTTCGTCAAAGAGCAATACTGAATACGGTCTTCTTCTGACCTTTTCAGTTACCTGTCCTGCCTCGTCATAGCCGACATATCCCGGAGGTGAGCCGATAATCTTTGAAACGGAATGTTTCTCCATAAACTCGGACATATCAAGACGTATTAATGTTTCCGGTGTATCGAAAAGTTGTTGTGAAAGTACTCGTACAAGTTCGGTTTTTCCTACGCCTGTAGGACCTACGAAAATAAATGATGCAGGTCTTCTGCGTGGTGAAATCTGCACTCTGCTCCTACAGATAGCCGCAGACAGGGCTTTTACAGCCTCCTCCTGACCGATGATTTTCTTATTTAATTCCACATCTAAATCAGCAAGTTTTGACAATTCGTTTTCTCTGATTCTGTTTGAGGGAATACCTGTCCAAAGTTCAATAACCTTTGCCAAATCTTCCTCTGTCACCGCAGAATTAACTTTCTCCATATCTATTGTTGAAAGTTCCTGCTCTACTCTTGCAAGGCTTGATTTTAGTTGCGCTACTTTCTCGTAGTCGATTTCTTCCTGTGCCTCTGCCTCTTCCATTTGGAAGTTATATCTGTTTTTCTCTAATGTGAGTTTGTCAAATCTCTCCATTTCCTTATTGCGCAGTGCCGCACAAGCACAACTTTCGTCAAGAAGGTCAATGGCTTTATCAGGTAAAAATCGGTCGTTTATATATCTTTCCGACAGCACTACTGTTTTGCGGACGATATCATCATTTACCACTACTCTGTGGTGGTTTTCATAATAGCCTTTAATACCCTGAATAATGTCCATAGCGTCGGAAATTGAGGGTTCGCTGACAGTAACAGGCTGGAAACGTCTTTCCAAAGCGCTATCCTTTTCTATATATTTTCTGTACTCGTTAAAGGTTGTTGCGCCGATAACTTGAATTTCACCACGTGAAAGTGACGGCTTTAGAATATTAGCCGCATTCATTGTGCCTTCGCTGTCGCCTGTGCCTACAAGGTTATGTACCTCGTCAATAAACAGGATAATATTACCTGCCTCTTTTATTTCCTGGGTAAGTCCCTTAATTCTGCTTTCGAACTGGCCTCTGAATTGAGTACCGGCTACAAGTGAAGTTAAATCAAGTAGGAAAATTTCCTTGTCTGCAAGTCTTAAAGGAACGTTGCCGTCAGCAATTCTGAGGGCAAGACCTTCGGCAATAGCGGTTTTACCTACACCCGGCTCACCTATTAAACAAGGGTTGTTCTTTGTACGGCGTGATAAAATCTGCACAACACGTTCGATTTCCTTATCTCTGCCGATAATTCTGTCAATTTTTCCTGCCTTTGCTTTTCCTGTTAAGTCCTCGCAGTAAAGATTAAGGTGCTTACGCTTTTTATCCTTTTTATTTTTCTTTTCCTTACGTTCTATACGCTCGCTGCCCTGCTTTTCGGAATTATTGTTATTATTCTGTCCGAAAATGTTATTGAAAAATGTAGGAAATGCAGGGGCTCCGCCGGGAGTGAAGTCGTCTTCATCCTCCGGCTCCTCCTGGAACTTGCCCATCTGTTCCGCAAGGTTTTGTATATCCATATTTTCCATTAACTCGTTAAGATTTCCGCTTTCCATAAGGCTGTTCATCTGGTCCTGCACAGCCTCTAAATCTTCTTCGTTTAAGCCCATTTTTTTGATTATATCTTCAACAGGCTTGATGTTCATTTCCTTTGCACAACTAAGGCAATAGCCCTGTGTAGGTGCGTCAGGTAAATTGGTATTTGAAACGAAAACAACTGCCTGTCGTTTTCCACATCTACTGCAAATCATAAATTACTCCTTACAAAATTACATTACTTATTTTTATTTTCTTTTAACAATGATAGAAAAATAATCCCATACTGTACTAATGAAAACAGCATAATCAATGCCGTAACAGACAACAAACATAGAGATAAAACATCGTTCTGATAACCAAACGCCGCCCTTAAAAATACTATTAGGCAAACGGAAATATAGAACACAAAAGTTCCCACTTTTCCGTACCATTTTGACGCAGGTGGGGCAATTTTCTTTTTTATTAAAACTGAACCGCCTATAATCATTAATACGTCTTTAACAATTAAAATCACCATTACAGGCGCGATAATCGGCGTATATATTGTAACACATACCATTATTGCAAATAAGGTTAATTTGTCAGCAATCGGATCGAGAATTTTTCCAAGTGGAGTTATCTGATTAAGTTTTCTTGCAAAAAATCCGTCAAGTGCATCTGTCAAGCCTGACAAACCTATAGTAATTGCCGCCAAAAGCAACTGATTGTTTATGAAAAAATACACAAATGGCGCAATTAATACTATACGCAACAGAGTCATTAAATTAGGTACTGTTTTGATTTGTGAAATCTTAATTTCCTTATCCATAAGTTTACCTCATACCAACAAAAATTGAAATCAACCTATATTTTTAAGAAGTCCAAAGGCTTCCTTACCCTCTGATACAAAAGACGATATCATTACTACAACATCGGAATAGTAAATTTGTGAAAAGAAATAGGATTGATTTATTAATGTTTGATTTATAAAAAAGTTGCTGTTAAGCGGTACATATATTGCACACAGCAATATAAACAAAGTGCATAAAACTATGCCCTCACACAGTCCTACTGCTCCGCCTAAAATACCGTTTATCTGTTTTAACACAGGAATTTTGAAAATCTTTAGTATTTTATTTACAGCAAACTTTTTAAGCAAAATGTAGAAAATTACAAATAAAAGCACTATCATCAACATAAACAACAGGGAAATCACCGCTGATGAAACGGTATTCATTATTGTTTCGGAAATGGCCTTTATGGTATTGTTTGAAGTAATAACAGTGTTGGTAAACAGACTGTCCGAGTTCAAGCCAAAGGTTGAAAGCAAACCTGATACAAAGTTAGGCAATCCGTCAAATACGGTGGAAGTAATTGAGGTTGTACTTCCTACTGCATCTGTTACGGAGTTTACAACGCTTTCCCTTATACTTGCCTCAAAAAAGTTTTCATATACCCAAACCGACAAGAATTTTGAAACAAAGTATGCAAAAACTCCTGAAAGTACCAATGCTAAAAGATTCAACAGAGTTCTTGCAACTCCACGTTTAACGCCGAATATTACAAACAAGGCAATAATCAGCACTATAAAAATATCTAATCCCATAATTATTTAAAGTCGATTATTTTTCTGATTTCGTTTATACCTAATACATAGGCGCTGTCAGGTGACTCAAGTCTAATAGCCTTTGAGCCGTTGCCTGTTTTAGCCTTTGATATTTTGTTACCGTCGGTATCGTAAATATAACATTTGTTGTTATCAAGAACACCGATGCGGTTTTTATACAGGCTTACGGAATCAATTTTTCTTTCGGTATCGTTTACACCGATAACTTCGCCGAAACGGTTAATATACTCCAAGGAGCATTTTCTGCCGTCACCGCTGCGAGAAAGTGACAATACAAAATTACCTGTGTCCTTATTAATATCAAATGCAGTTA
>JAQXSC010000087.1 GCA_029218825.1 Oscillospiraceae bacterium
GAGCCTGCCTACCATCTCCGGTAGGTAAAAAATAGAGGCACTCCTTTTGGAGTACCTCTTTTTTATGGAGCTGATAGGCAGGCTCGAACTGCCGACCTCATCCTTACCAAGGATGCGCTCTGCCGCCTGAGCTATACCAGCATACCAATCATACGGACTTTCAAAGTCCGTATGATATAATAACACATTTCAAAAAATATTTCAATAGTTTTTTACTAATGATTATACAAATAAGTAATCTTTGTTACCAGATTGTCCTCGACGGTAAATATCAGACTGTTGTTACCTTTTGTGTATGTAATGGAGTTGCTCTTATATACGTTAGGCTCACCGTAGTATCTGCGCATTTCAGTTCCGTAAGAACCGATTTTCGCGCCCTTTACCGTTCCCATATCCTCGCTTAAAACGTCTATTCTTTCAAGCCTTTCAACGTCATTTCCGTCAACATATGAGGTCAAAACAAAATTCGAATAATCGTACTCCATTTTGCCCTTTGGAAGTTCTGTGGAGATATTATCCTCACCCAGTTTCTCAAATACGCTTTCCATACTTTCGTTGAGTTTAACAACCCTGTCAATATAGATAAAGTCCATATCGTTGCTGTTCACACTTCCGCAGACAGTAGTTACCACAATGTGACGTCCCGGCTGAACTACGCCCTGAGTAGGCAAAGGCTCGGTTTCTTCCTGATTTTTCTTTTTCTTTTTCGGTTTTTTGGGGTCTGTAGGGTCAGTTGATACTTTTACTGTTCCCACCTTTGCCCTTAACTCACCCTCGGTAGTAGGCTCGGTGGAACTGCTTGTGGTTTCCTCTGTATATTCGGATTCGATTACCACAGGTTTTGCGTTATCGTAACAACCGCAAAACAGTACCGACACCAACACAAGGGCTAAAACTATATATATCTTTTTCATATTAACCTAAAACAAAATTGTAAAAATTCGCAGAAGTTCCCAATAAAAGCAAGGTTTTGATTATTGCATAGGGAACAACAACCATACAAGTTATGATTACAGTAACAATGCAAACTGCTCCGTACACCGCCAAAACTCTCCAAAAATACGGCTTTTCAAGGTTGTGGGCTTTCGACAAACTTGCGCTTAACAACATAATAAAAGCAAAATTGGCTATAGTTGAAATAACAGTAACGGATCCGGATAAGAATAATCCGAAAGTCACGTTAATAACCGAGCAAGTTGCAATAGGAATATATGCACCGGCAACAAGATTTGCAGAACTTTTTAAAGACATAGGTTTTTTCTGAATTTTGCTGAAGAAATACACGCAAAATACAAGTGCCGCCACTTCGATTACGTTGGCAAACATCGCAATTAACATAGTTTCAGCAGGATTTAAAAACTGCGAAATATTTATGTGGGTAAGTTGGCTCAACGGTGTTGTGATTTTTGAATACATAACAGCGGCGTAAATGCCGTTCAGCAAAACAGGAACAGAGAGAATTATCGCCCATATAGGTAGGTTTTCTTTGTACTGTTCGGATACAGCGTCAATAGTATTCCTTGAAAAGAAGTTGCAAATCAAATTCCAAACCTGTTTAAAGGTTTCGACAAACACAGAAGGCTTTTTTTGATAATTCACTACAGGCTGTTGCTGTTGCACATTGGAATTATCCGTTGCCTGAGCCTGTGGCTGTGGGGCAGTCTGTTCACTTGAAACTGTATCACACTTTGGACATTTACCCATTTCGTTTAATTTTTCACCACATTTATAGCAATAAAAATTTTCATCACACTGTGGGCATTTGCCCTTCTCATTTAGCGGTGAACCGCATTTATAGCAATAATATTCCATATAATTACCTCCATATCTGTTTCATTATATCATTAATCAATACTAATTACAAGCACCGAAAAAGCAGTTTAAAATCCAACAGCCACCCTTTTCAGAGTGACTGTTTAGAATTACTTAACTGTGATTTTACACTTTAATTTTATATTTCCGTTTGTTAGTACTGTTATGGTAGCCTTGCCCTTATTTTTGGCAACTACCTTGCCGTTTACCGTTGCAACCTTTTTATTGCTTGATGTAAAGGTAACCTTGCCAACCTTACCCTTAATTGTCAGGCTTAATGTTTTGCCCTTTCAAATTAAATCATAAAACAAGAAAGCGTACGTAACTGAATGGGAATATGAATTATTTTTTATTTGATAGGTAAATCAGATGAATTTACAGTTTTGCAAAATTCTTCCAATTACTAACAAATTTGTCAATTATTTGAAGTTTCCTATCAAATAAAAAAAGGATTAGCACTCATTGTACTAATCCTCGTTTATGAAAGGGCATAACACCCTAAAAACTGAATAAAGAAACAGAAGAGAGAACAATCAAACTGACCAAGAATATACTCATGTGGTCAAGCCCTCGACCTATTAGTACTGCCAAGCTGAATGCCTCACGGCACTTACACACGCAGCCTATCAACCTCGTAGTCTTCAAGGGGTCTTACTCTTACGATGGGATATCTAAT
>JAQXSC010000088.1 GCA_029218825.1 Oscillospiraceae bacterium
TCCTGGTCTAAACCTTCGACAGCTTTCTTAACGTGCTTACCTTCAAGCTCATAAGCATTAGCTGTTTCGCCGTCAGGCTCTTTGTAAATCACGTCGCCGTCAGCACCGGTTTCAACAGATTTATAGCTGTTACCCGGTCTGAAAGTCAATTTTGCAGTTGAACTGATTTCGCTTAGAGCGCTTTCAACATCAAAGTCTTTCTCGTCAGCTTTCCATGGGAAACGTACAATAATATAGTCATTATTGTAGTCAGCATAAAGTTCGTAATCTGTGATACCTGTTGATACCATACGTGTTTCGATAATGGACTTTGCTGAGTTTAAATCCTCATCAGAAGCATCTACTCCGTCCGCAGGTCTGAAAGTAGCCTCTACACCGCCTCTGATATCAGTTCCCCAACGAATATCATCGATACCCTTAAGTACTGTTACCTCGTTATCTCCTACGTAGTAGGAAACACCGAAAACGGCTGTGTATGAGAATAACAGAATTAAGATAGCAACAATGAAAAACATTGGTCTTGGAATTCTTTTCATACTATGGGACCTCCCAATTTATTAAATGTTCCGTACATAAAGCAAAATAACTCTGCTACGATTTCAATGTACAGACGTAACAGAGTTATTATATATTTTTTATTATAAAAAGTCAATGATTTATGAGATATTTTGCAACATTTTTTACAAAACAAAGCAAAATATAACAAATAATATTATTTATTCAATAATTTTTCAAGGGCGGCGATTTTTGCGCACACACAGAAAACATCCATAGCGCTTTCCAACTCCCCTACTGTTGGGAATGAAGGAGCGATTCTAATGTTGCTGTCGTCAGGATCATTTCCGTATGGATAAGTTGCACCTGCGCCTGTTAAGATTACTCCTGCCTCTTTACAAAGTTCCACAACACGCTTTGCAGTACCGTTCAAAACATTTACGCTGATAAAATATCCGCCGTTGGGATTTGTCCAATTAGCAATATTTGTATCCTTTAACTGTGTTTCAAGGGCATTGATTACTGTTTCAAACTTTGGAGCAAGTATAGCCTGATGCTTTTTCATATGCTCCAAAAGTCCGTTATAGTCCTCAAAGAACTTTGCGTGTCTTAACATATTAATTTTGTCATAACTGATTGTCTGGAAGTTATATCTGTCAAGCAAAAACTTCATATTGGTTTCCGAAGCGGAAAGTGCCGCTACGCCTGAACCGGAGAAAGTAATTTTTGAAGTTGAACAGAATAAAATCGGTAAATCCTCGTTGCCTGTCTTTTTACACTCCTCAACAATATTCAAAAGAGTATCAGGAGTATCGGTAACATCGTGAATACAGTAGGCGTTATCCCACATAATTCTAAAGTCCTTTGCGGCAGGTTTTAAAGCAGCAAAACGTCTTACTGTTTCATCGGAATAAGTGATACCTGTTGGGTTTGAATATTTTGGAACACACCAGATACCCTTGATAGAATCATCCTCGGCAACAAGTTTTTCCACCATATCCATATCAGGGCCTGTTTCAAGCATAGGAATTGGAATCATCTCAAAATCATAATAACCTGTAATACCGAAATGTCTGTCATAGCCTGGTACAGGGCATAAAAATTTACGGTTTTTCACTTCATACCAAGGCAGAGTGTCCTCATATACAGCCTTGGTCATAAAGCAGGAAATAGTATCAAACATCAAAGTAAGACTGGCATTGCCGCCTACAAAAACGCTCTGTGGGTCAACCTCAAAAACATCGCCGAAAAGTCTTTTGCACTCATCAATACCGGCAACATTACCGTAGTTACGGCAGTCTGTACCTAAAGCGGTATGGCAATCGCTTGAAGAATTAATCACATCAAGCATTCCCATTGACAAGTCAAGTTGCTCCGGAGAGGGCTTTCCTCGAGCCATATTTAGATTTAACCCCTTGGCTTTGATTTCTTCAAAATGCTGTCTTAAAACTTTTTCTTCATTTTTTAAAGCATCAAAATCACTTGATAAATAATTCATTATTTGACTACTCCCTATTCGTTATATTCATATATCATAAAATTACCTTATATATTTTACAATATTACAAGAAAAAATGCAAGTCAATTTCCTTTTTCTTGCATTTATCTATATATTTTACAATAAAAAACAAATTCCGCCGTAATAATACAGCGGAATTGAATAAAAGTTACATCAATAGTACTGGTAATAATAGTAATAACCTCTCTTGCCTCGTTTACCCTCATAGGTAACACCTACTCTGACAAATCCCAGAGCCTTTGCATCGGCAACCTGAATACTGCCCAAGAGTTTTTCAATATCACCATGAGTTGTCTTACGCTCACGAATTACAAGGAGATAACCTGCAATATAGTCCTTTAACAACAATGTATCGGATACAACGCCTACAGGAGGAGTATCAAAGATAATGTAGTCATACTCTCTGTTAAGTCTTTCAATAAGTCTGGCAACTACAGGAGAACAAATAAGTTCCGATGGGTTTGGAGGAATTGTACCTGCTGTTAAAACATCAAGGCAAGGCAGAACATCGTGATTTACTACATCATCAAATGTTACCATATGACCTATCATATCTGAAAAACCTGCGTGATTATCCAACTTCAAAATATTATGAATATTAGGACGTCTAAGGTCACAGTCAATCAAAATAACCTTTTTTCCCATTTTTGAGAAAGAGATAGCAAGGTTAGCGGCAACAGTACTTTTGCCGTCGCCCTTTGAATAAGATGTGATAGCGAATGCCTTTTTGTCGGATGCGGACAGAGAGAACATAATATTTGTTCTGGCTGACTTATATGCCTCAACAATGGCAAACTTACTCTTTTCACTCAGTACATTTTTTTCGCCTTTTTTATTCTTTTTCTTTTTTACGGAAGCGTTTTCCTTGATTTTATGATTTGGTAGTTTAATTTTCATATTATCACCTTAACCTTCCTTTTCAAAGTCAACAACTTCTGCAAATACAGGAATCTTATAGAGTTTTGCAATATCGTCGCCGGGCTTAACGGTGGTATCAATAATCTCAAGGAATAATGCAAGTAAAATACCGAGAATTAATCCTACGAAAAATCCGTATAAGGTATTCTTGTTTACGTCAGGTGCAGATGGTGCAGAGGGAACTGCGGGTTCTGTAATAGCGTCAATCTTTCCATACTTGAAAATATCCTGGAAACAAATGGGCGCCTGTTGTTGGAGTTTTCTGGCAATATTTGCAGAACGCTGTGGGTCAGAGGTTGTAACACTAATATTTATGTAGTTGGATTCATCTTTCTGTGATATTGACACAGACTGACCCTCCATAAGAGAAGTCATAGACGGGTGGTTGCTAAACAAAATAACACAGTTACTTGCCAAAGTGGCGGAAGCGGAAATATCGCTTACGTTTACCTTTTCACTGTTATAGTAACTTGTTGTGGCTTTCGTAGCATTTTCCTCGTCATAGTTTTGTATCAAAATAAGACAGGACGAAGTATATTGAGGAGCTATAAAAAACCTTGAATAGCCGTAGGTTATTAAAGTTGCGAGAATAGCAATTAAAACAATAAGTTTTACGTGACGTAAAAGCATACTGAGTATTTTTTGCGGTGTCAAATCCTTTGGCATAGTAACCCTCCTATTTAATTCACAGTTACATATTTATGTTAATTATATATTAATATTATCGAGTTATATTTCTTAATAAGCATTATAATAACAATTATTCCGTCAATATATTGCAAAAATCAATCCCCTGCAAAAGCAGAGGATTGATATAATTATTTAACTTTTATACTTACTGTAAACTTAACCTTGGATGCCACCACTTTGATTTTCGCTGTGCCTTTTTTCAGTCCGGTTACAACACCTTTTTTGTTAACCTTTGCGTACTTATTCATAGCAGTGAATTTTGTTTTGCCTACAGCGTGTGCAACCTTAATTTTTGTAGTCTTATTAATCTTAATCTTGCTCTTTTCAGCCTTAACTGTTGGATTTTTAACAGTAATCTTGATTCTTGCGGAAACTCCGTTATTTTTAGCGGTGATGTAGGTTGTACCTGCCTTAACGCCCTTTACAACGCCGTTTTTAGAAACTGTAGCAACTGCTGTCTTTGAACTTGTAAAGGTGGTTGTACCACTCGGATTTGTTACATTAGCCTTAACCTTTATTGTTTTTTGAACATATACAGACTTTGCGTCAGCCTTTAGAGTTATCTTTGTCTGACCCTCTGAAGGTTCTGTAGATGTAGGTGAAGTAGGTTTAGGGTCTGTAGGTTTAACAGGGTCGGTAGGTTTAGTAACAGGTGTAGTCGGAACTACTACAGGGATATCTCCTACTGCATATTCTACTGAATCTGAAACAGTTTTGCCTGTATCGTTATCAGTTACGGTTACGCCGATTGTATATGTTTTCTTTTCGTTTGCTAACCAAGAATATGTGCTTTCTGTACCGCTTTGAACAGAAGTACCGTCAATTTTGAAGTCGTAACTATAATTACCGCTGCCGTTGTATGCCTCTGCTGACAGATTAATTGTAGAACCTACACCCTGAACAGCAGATTTATCTGCGCCGAAGTTTACTTCAAAAGGAGCCTCGGTTACTACTGTGTCACTTAACAATGCACCTACACGTGCAAGAGGAACTGTGATGTTATCAATATCCTCTTTTTCGTGAGAAGTTGATGGGTCATAACTGTACTCAACGTTTGCGTTATCCTGCATTGTTGGGTCATAAGGTAAGCAGTCCATACCTGATGTACCATAAGTTAAAATCTGCATTGCACCGATACCGTTAGTTTCGATATACTCTTTATCAATACCCAAAGTGTTTAGCGGAACAGCAACCTCGAAAATAAAGCCATAACTGTCTTTATAACCGAAATCTCTAAAATCAACCCAATTAGAACTTGATTTAAAGGTTTCGCCCATTACGTTACCACCCTTTGGCTGTTTTACACCGATAATTTTTTCGCTCAATGTTCCGTAATCGTGTGCAATCTTAAAGCCGTTCTGGTTGTCCTGCTTTTCAAAGGATGTTACACCGATTGGAATAGCAGTGTCATAGTTGAACATATAGTTATCGGTAGTTTCGTCGTATTTATCAGCCTTGAAAATTGACGCACCGCCGTTTGAATTGTTAGTGTCAAATGCGATTAGTGTATCTACGTTAGTTGTAAAGTTGATACCGCCGTCCTTTGCTACTCCGCCTGTAGTACCCCATACAAAGGGGTTTGTAAATTCTGCACCGGATTTAGGATCTGTTCCCCAAGCAGTACCGTCGGCGTGTTTTTCAGGGTCTACGCTGAGTGCAAGATACATTGGAATAGAGTTTCTCCAAGGTCTTGCCTCCTGTGATGCTGCGAAGTTATCTGACGGAGAAACAATGTAAGTTGTATTTGCCATTTCCCACATAAAGTATAGGTTTTCGTCATCCCAAGCAGCATAGAGAGCGTAATCGTCCCAAGGCTGTTCGTGCATTGAAGATGGCATATACACACGTGGGTCATCATTTGCAACACCCTGTGCAATAATCATAGAACTGTCCCAATCACTTGGATTTCCGTCAACTGTGATAGTCTTGTTTTTACCTAGTTGTAAATCAGGGTTTGTGCCGTATTTACCACCTATTGGAGCAGTTGTATGTCCGTCAGAATCTGATGAGAAAGATGTATTTGTTTTCTCAAATGTTTTTTTGTATGTAAATGTTTGTGAGGTAGTTATATCATCATTTGATGTTGCAGTAAGAGTTAGTTTACACTCCTTATTTCCTGCTAAACCGTCACCAACCTTTACAGTTGTTTCTCCTGTAAAGTGGAATACTGTACCATCATCAACCTGATATGTACCCTTAACAGCATTCTTTAGACCGATTTTAACTTCCATATAGTCTGTATCAAAAGCAGTACCGCTTGCGGTATATGCAAAACCGGCAGGCTGTCCGTCAGGTGTGCCGTAATCTACCCATTGGTCGTCGGCTGTTAAAAGTTTGCACTGACCTTTCTTGATGTTAAGTCCGCCGTTTTCAGGGAACTGCTCCTTGTCAGGCTTTTCTTTACCGTTGTTTACGATTACATTTTCATTTGCAAAAGCACTTGTATATGTATAATAATACAAACCGTTTTTGTCAACTTCCATCTTTACGCCCGGCCACTTTGCGTTTTCCTCAGTGCCGTAGGAGTAGATATATACTTCCTCCCAATTATGGATTGAGTTATCAAAATATACGATAGAAGATGCAACAGGGCAATCTGTCTTTGTATAAACATAAGTTTCGGTTTTTGTTTCTGTACCGTTAGTAGCAGACAGAGTTAATGTTACCTTATCCCCTACGTTTTCAGCAGTTTCGCCGATTTTAATAACAGTACCGTCGGTAAACTCTACAGCCTCACCTCCGTTAATTGAATAGGTTGCAGAAGTTGCACTTGAGCAATTTAATGTAACGCTGACAGTTGACATAAAATCGCTGGTGCCGGGAGTTGCGGATACTCCTAAACCGGGGCTGTATTTGCTTGATGTGGCTGACCAACATTTATTACCAAATTCATTTGTTGTAAAAGTTGAACCAACTTTCCAGATAAATCCGTCTCCGCTGTGTTTTAGGTTTACTGTCTGGAAAGAACCGTTATCGTCAATCAAAAATTGATTAAATGAACTCTTAACAGTATAACTGTAAATGTTATCGCTGACCTTTGTCATTGGATTTCCGGGCCAACTTGGGTTACCGCTTGAAGCGTCCCAATAATAAACATAGAGGTCATCGCCCCATTCAGCAGGCTTTTCAAAGTAAATTATGTCGCCTGCTTTAGCATTGGCACTCGAAACACCAAAGCCTACAAGAGTAGTTACAATCAAAAGAATTGATAGAAACATACTCATAAATCTTTTGGAAAATTTCATAAAATTTCCTCCTTATAAATAGTTAATTATATTTTATCAATTAGTCGGTTATTTTGCTATTGGCATTTCGCCCAAAAAAGATATATTTATTTGTAGAAAGTGATGAAATCAAAAATTAAATTGTTGCAAAAAAATCTGTGAATTGTTATAATCTCAAGAAAGGACGGAGATATTATGAGAACAGTTGAAATAAAGGAAAACGACGCAGGGCAAAGGCTGGATAAATACCTTGGTAAAAGGTTTAAAACTATGCCTAAATCCCTTATGTATAAATATATTCGTACAAAATACATTAAGTTAAACGGCAAAAAGTGTGATAAAGCAGACTTTCTAAAAGAAGGAGATGTACTTACTTTTTACATTAAGGACGAGTTTTTTGAGGAAAGCAATAAACCCACCTATGAATTTTTGAAAGCCCCTAAATCACTTGATATTTTGTATGAAGACGAGAATATAATACTCATTGACAAAAAGCCGGGACTTATAGTTCATCAGGATAAAAATTATCACTTCGACTGCCTTATAATGCGTATCAAGCATTATTTATATGACAAAGGTGAGTATAATCCTGAAAATGAGAGCAGTTTTTCACCTGCCCTTGTAAACAGAATTGATAGAAATACAGGGGGAATTGTAATTGCCGCCAAGAATGCGGAAAGTTTGCGTATTCTCAATGCGAAAATGAAAACAAGGGAGATTGACAAATATTACCTTTGTCTTTTGTGCGGAAAGCCTAAATATGACAAAGGAAAACTTACAGATTATCTCGTAAAAAATGAGAAAACGAATACAGTAAAGGTGTTTAAAAAAGAGGTGCCCAATTCCAAAATTATCAAAACCGAATATGAGGTTTTAGATTTTGACGGAAAGATTGCACTTGCAAAAGTTCATCTTTTAACAGGCAGAACACACCAGATAAGAGCACATATGGCGTCAATCGGTCATCCTCTTGTTGGGGACAGCAAATACGGAAAAAACAGTAAAAACTTTATTAACAGATTCAAGTGGCAGGCGCTATATTCTTATAAGGTTAAGTTCAGTTTTGATGACAACGGCGGTAGGCTTGGATATCTTAACGGCAGGGAATTTGAAGTTAAGGATATATGGTTTGCTGAAAACAACAGAATAAACATAAAAAAATAAGGCACTCTTTCGAGTGCCTTTAGTTTTATTAAATTACTGTAATACGTTTAAGAGAACACCTGCGGCAACGGCAGAGCCGATTACACCGGCAACGTTTGGACCCATTGCGTGCATTAAAAGGAAGTTGCCAGGATTTTCCTCTTGTCCAACTTTCTGTGATACACGAGCAGCCATTGGAACGGCAGATACACCTGCTGAACCGATAAGCGGATTAACTTTACCGCCGGTAAGTTTATACATAATCTTACCGAACAGCACACCACAGGCAGAACCCATACAGAAGGCTAGAAGACCTAAAACGATGATGAATAATGTCTGCATCTGCAAGAATGTTTTACCATTAGCAGTAGCACCTACTGTTGTACCCAAGAAAATGGTTACGATATTCATTAACTCATTTTGAGCAGTTTTTGACAATCTTTCGCATACGCCTGATTCCTTGAGCAGGTTACCTAACATCAGCATACCTACAAGCGGAGCAGCGTCAGGTAAAAGAATCGCAATAATAATAACTACAATAACAGGGAAAATAATTTTCTCAAGTTTTGATACAGGACGGAGTTGCTCCATCTGTACTGCACGTTCTTTCTTTGTAGTTAAAGCACGCATAATCGGTGGCTGGATAATCGGAACAAGAGCCATATAGGAATATGCGGCTATAGCGATTGAACCTAAAAGTTCAGGTGCAAGTTTTGTAGTTACAAAGATAGCCGTTGGGCCGTCAGCACCACCGATAATACCGATAGCACCTGCCTGAGCGGCAGTAAATCCAAAGAAAATAGCACCGATAAATGTGATAAAAATACCAATCTGTGCAGCAGCACCTAAAATGAAACTCTTTGGGTTAGCGATAAGAGGACCGAAGTCAGTCATAGCGCCAACGCCCAAGAAAATAAGCGGAGGATAGATACCGAGTTTAACACCTTGGTACAGGTAATAGAACAAACCGCCGTTTTCAGGAACGTGATAATAAGTAACATCGTTTAAAACCGTAGTGGCGTGGCCTGCAATATCAATATTCTGCGCCTGACATTGAGCTTCTGTTAACAATGTTGTTTCCGGAGGAGCCATAATTCCGGGGAAAAGGTTTACCAAAAGCATACCGAAAGCGATAGGCAAAAGCAAAAGCGGTTCATATTGTTTCTTAATAGCCAAATAGAAAAGTGCACAGGCTATTATAATCATTACATAGTTAGACCAATCAAGGGAACTAAGTCCTGATCCCTTATATATACCCACAAGGGCATCTAAAAATCGGGTTAATATTTCCATAAGTAAGGTTCCTTTCTTTTAAACTTCTTAACAGTAAGGTTAAAACGGTCGAGTGTTGTTTAACACACCTGCATTTGCCCAAGCGGAACGACCGGAGGCTTTTTTAATGCTTTTAATTTTAACCTTGTCAGTAGAACCATACATACTATAAACAGCCGCAGATATTACCGCTACAACTTCGTCTGTAACACCGTTTGATACAGGCTTTGGAGTTGCAACAGGCTCAACAGTCTGAACTTTGACTTCCTGTTGTTTTTTAGTTTCCGCTGCTTTCTTTTTCTCTCTTCTTTTTTCAGCGGAATTAATACCGGCTGTTACGATTTTACCGTAAAACCAGATAATGAAAATCAGGAAAAACAGTACGGCAAATACGATTACAAAACCGGTAAGAAGCATTGAAGCGGATAAAGTAAATTTAGTTGCTAAATCCATTAGTACATACCCCCACACTTAGCATATTATACAATATAATTATACTTTATATGGGGGTAAACTTCAACGGAAAATATTGTATTTTTTAATTTTTGTTAATTTTGACAGTTTTTAATACTAATCAAAAAATAATTTGTAGTATTTGATTGTTACAAAATTATACAAATTAGTCCGTTACAACCGTCATTGATTATTTTTTCTATGGTTTCCCCTATTTTACCTCGAGCGTCCGCAGGCATTCTGTAAAGTTTGTTCTGCAACCCCTCGTTTACAAGTTCGTGTACGCTTTTGCCGAATATATTTGTTTCCCATATTTTTACAGGGTCCTCCTCAAAATCCTTTAGGAGATATTCAACAAGTTCCTGACTTTGCTGTTCCGAGCCTACGATTGGAGTTACCTGAGTTTTGGTATTAATTTTCATCATATGAATTGAAGGTGCCGAGGCGCTCAACTTTACTCCGTATTTGCCTGATTGCTTGATAATCTGCGGTTCGTCAAGGGTCAGTTCCTCAAGGGTAGGCATTACTATGCCGTAGCCTGTTTCCTGAACCTGCTCATAAGCCGCTGCGATTTTATTAAATTCTTTTTGTTTCTTTGATAAATTATTAACGCAATCAAGTAAACTGCACTCGTCGTTAATTTCAAGACCTGTTTGTTCGGTAAGCACCTCATAGAAAAGTGAGCCTTTTACTGCGATTGAAATTGTTGCCTGACCTTTTCCTAAATTTAGGTTAGACAGTTTACTGTAATCAACATATTCACAGTCGGCTATTTCGTTCAGTGTTTCCTGCACCTGACGTATCTTTTCAATTTTTGATGCGGAATTTTTAATCTGCTCAAAAATCTTTGACTTGATTCTGTGATTTGTAGGTAAAGACACTACCCATTTTGGAATATCCACCTTGATTTCACGGATTGGAAATTCGAATAAAAGTTGCGCAAGGATTCTTTTAATCTCTGTTTCGTCAAGGTCAATACAACTTACCGGTACAACAGGCACCTGATATTCACCGCTCAGGCGGTTTGCAAGTTCCACAGTATCTTTATCCTGTGGATTTACGGAGTTGAGAAGTACAATAAAGGGCTTGTTAATTGCCTTAAGTTCATTTACTACACGTCTTTCCGCTTCGGCATATTCATTTCTCGGCAAATCGGAAATTGTGCCGTCTGTTGTAATCACAAGTCCTATGGTGCTGTGGTCGGTTATTACCTTTTTGGTGCCGATTTCTGCGGCTTGGTCAAAGGGAATTTCCTCTTCAAACCAAGGAGTTTTTACCATACGAGGAGCGTCCTCCTCCTCGTATCCCAAAGCATTCTCAACAATATAGCCCACACAGTCAATCATTCTTACATTTAAAGTTGCTTTGTCAGACAGGGTGATTTCAATGGACTCCTCCGGTATAAACTTAGGCTCGGTAGTCATAATAGTTCTCCCTGCTGAGGATTGAGGAAGTTCGTCAACAGTGCGGTTGTATATACCTTCATCGTTAATGTTGGGTAATACAACTGTATCCATAAACCTTTTAATAAAAGTACTTTTACCTGTACGGACAGGCCCTACAACGCCTATATACACATCACCGTTTGTGCGTTTGGCAATATCTCTGTAAACTGATCTTTCTTCCATTTTTATCCTCCCTATACTGTTGGTATTAATAGCATTTTTGCGCTATCTAATATATCTTGTTCCAGTGAATTTTCATCATAAATACTTTGCTGTTTTGTGTTATATTCCTTTGCAATATCCCACAAAGACTCGCCTTTTTCTGCGAAATACAAAGTTAATGCGCAGTTGTCTTTTTGAATTTTGTTATCCTCATCAGCAAAAGCTTTTACGATTGCGCTGTTCTTTTCTATATTAGTCAGCGTTAGTGAATATCTCACCTCAATACGAAGTTCAAGGTTGTTGTTATCCCCTATTCGGTAACTTATACTGACAATGGAACTGTTGAATTTTTCCACATTGTTAAAAGGTTTTTCAAAGTTTAGCGGTTTGGGAAATTCAATAGTACGTTCAAGATATACAGGGTTGTTTTCGCTGTCATTACCGAGAATACAAATGTTAAGTTTAGAATTAAGAATCAGTCCGTCCTCTGAAATAATGGGACTTAAGGTGCAATATTCATTTGATAAATCTATAATCGAGGAAATATTTGTACCCTCAAGAGAGATTTCCTCCTTTTGCATAAAGGTGTCTTTTATAATCTCTATATCGGAAGTGGTTGAGATAATTTCGCTGTTAATGTCGGTTACAAATTCGGTGCTGTATGCGTCTGTGATTATAGGCACTTCCATTGAATTATAGCCGAATACTGTAATTGACAGTTTTGCGTCAACGTCGGCAACAGGAGTTTCAGCAAGTAGGTCGGATTTAAGGCGAACATCATAAGATAATAAATTGAGTTCCGGAGATACTGTTAAATCTTCGGTAAGTCCTGTGCAGTCAACAACCTGTGAAAAAGGAATTATGTAGTCAATTTGATGCAATTCTCCTTTTTCAACGTCGGATAGGTATAAAAGTTTTACGTTAAGTTCGCCGTTGACCATTAATTTATCAGGAATTATGCGGTAATCGGTGATATTGGCTTTTACATTTGAGTCAATTATCACCTCGATAGGAGGTTTGTTGCTTATGGAAATTTCGTCCCCTGCGGAGAAAATATCCTGACAAAGGGCTGTAACTGTTGCAGCCTTTATATTTTTAGTTTTACATTCAAGGTTTTCTGTTTCGTTGGGTGAACAAAGTTCGGTTTCGCTCTTGCACAAAACCTTTCCGTAAAGAGAAAATGCTCCGTGTACCGCTAATCTGCGAGGACTTAATGCTCGGCAGTTTACATATTCAGGCTTTGCCCATGTTTCGATTACAGAGTTTTCCGGTGAATCGCTGACTTGAAAAGTTCCGCTGAATGGGAGATTTTGCTCGCAGGCTCTGATTTTGTTTTGTGAAGTTACGTACAGAACTGTAACAACAGTTGTGCCGTCAACTTGCAGTTGACCGCCGCTGATATTTCTATTGTATATTTTGGGTGACATTTTACATCTGAGTATTTTTTCGATATCAGGGCAATAGTCCGGTAGGATAAAATCCATATCTACAGGCTGTTCGGACACAGTATCCAATGCCTTGGATATAATTTTTAGTGGGGTTTTCTTAAAATTAAATTCCATAAATTTTTCTCTCCTTATTTGTGCTGTTACAAATATATGATTGAAAAATCTATTTAGAACAAATAAAAATAAAAAAAGGGCGGATAGTACGAAACTATCCGCCAAAATTAAGTATATTAGATTAATTCGCTGAGCATACTGCCGATATCTTCAGCTTCCTTTGGAATCTCGGTAGAACCTGTTAGGCATTCCTCAACATCATATTTAATCATTTCAATTTCAGGAGTTTTATATTCTTTCATTATTTAACCCTCCTTATGCTACTGCGTTTGCAAGGTCAACAGAAACAACTGAACTTACTGATACATTACCGTCAGTATCTACAGCGAATGTATAGAAGTACAGAGTTTTGTCAGCCTTGTCCTTGCTTACATATGGAGCATATGTAAACTGATAAGAACCTGATTCGTTAGGAGCATCTACTGTTGAGTTATGAACAGCAACACCATTTGAAGCGGCTGTGCCTGTTGTTACATTTGCTACAGCGGCAGCAATTTCATCAACAGTCTTTTCAGCAGTTGCGAATGCAACACCCATACGAGCAAATTTTTCTACATTTGCAGTTGCGAGTAAATCCATAGAAACCTTTGTATCTGTAACAGTTACAGCGTCAAGAGACAGAGCAGCATCAACCTTTGGATCATCGGAAGTGATTTCAACATCACCTGTTACATAGAATGTATATTCTGTGCCGTCCTTTAATGTAACTGTAGCCTTATCCTTATAGCCAAACTGTGTTTCCATAATAGCACCGTCAACAGTTACTGAGTAAAGCTTCTTTGTTTCAACAAGATTTGCTGTGATTGTTGTGCCTTCTGCTGTGCACTCGCCGAGAGCATAGGAATACATCTTATTCTCAATGTTAGGCATTACAGAAGTAGCAATAGCATTGATATCAGTTTCAGAAGTAGTAGCAGCCTTTGTTAAAGTCTGTGTGCCGTCCTCTGTCACATAGTTAAATACTACTGTGTAATCTGTTTCTACAGGCTCCGGATATACTACAGAGAGTTTCTTTGTAGATGAGTCAAAGTTAAATGTGTATGTACCAGCAATAGTAGTAGTAATTTTACAGTTACTTCCGTCTTCCGTCTTAAATGTCCAGCCTGTGCAGTTATCAGAAGTCATTGTACCGCTATTGCCATACCAAGAACCATTAACAACAATCTTGAATTCATAAGTAGTCTCTGCGTCTAAATCAACAGATACAGAACCATCAACAAAAGGAGTTTTGCTTGTTGACCATCCGTTCATAGTACCTGCTAAAGTAACTACATCACCTGTTGCAGCAATTTCAGCAGGATCACTATACCACTTATTTGTGTTATAGTCATAATATTTTCCGTTTTCAGGTGTTAATGTATCTGTCTGAACAGAACCTGTGTTTTTGTTTGTGAAAATAATATTAGTGTATTTTGAATCAAATTCATATGAGTAAATATCTGCACCATTACCTGCTTTTTCGCCTGTAGCAGTCATAGCAACACCCGGCCAAGCGTTGTTGTCACTACCTTTCCAAACATAAGCATTTACAACTGTCCATTTGCCTGAGTTTACAAAGTAAACTGTTGTATTTTCAACAGGCTCTGATGTAGGTTGAGTTGTAGGCTGTGTTGCCTCTGTAGATGCTGTTGTAGCCTGAGTTTCCTCTGTAGATGCTGTTGTAGCCTCTGATGAAGCAGTTGTATCTTCAATACCTGTGCTGTAAACTGACCATTCACCGGTTACACCCGGGTCACCCCATACAGGATCAGTGCTTGTGATAGTGTATAGGTTGCTTCCGTCTGTAGGAATAGACAAGTTAGCTGTTTTTGCACCCCAGTCTTTACCGTCCTGATCACCTGAATTACCCATACGTACAAAGATTAATCCTGTTGAATCAGCAGGTACTTCAAACTGCCATAAGTCAGTTTCACCTTCAACGGCAGTACCTTTTACACCCGGCCAACTTGTTGAACTTGAACCGCCCCAATAGTGAACACCAACAGCAGCGCCGTCAGCCTTCCACCAATCCTGTGCACACTTACAATATAGTGTTACTGTATCAGCAGCATTTGTTGAAACACCGCCGACAATCATCATTGATAGCATCATTAAAACTGTTAGAATAACAGCTAATGATTTCTTAAATGTCTTCATTTTAATTACCTCCAAAATAATGAATAGGAACAAGATGTACATATATGGTATCCTTACTGTCTGACCGCCCCAGTGACCGAAACTCAGCCAATACTATACTTTTGCACATTATTCCACATTTTAACAGATATAATATTATCACAAAAATATATAATTTTCAAGTGAATTACTAAAAAATATCATATAAATA
>JAQXSC010000089.1 GCA_029218825.1 Oscillospiraceae bacterium
AGACGGAGAAGAACTTATTTTAAAGATAAGAGGTGAAAAACCTGACGCTGTTCTTATGGATTTGTTTATGACAAGATTAGATTCCCTTGGCGTTATGAGAAAAATCAAAGAAACAGATAACAGTCCTGTATTCATTGTTACGTCATCATTTAACAGTCCTGCTCTTGAGCGAGAAATTATGAACAACGGCGCAAGTTATTACGCCCTGCGACCATACAACCTTGACTCAATTTGCGAGTGTATTGTATCCCTTGTTAAAAAAGGAAAACTTCCGTCAACTGCAAACAACCCATTCGACAGTTTCGGTATTGAATTAAAGGTAACAGAAATACTCCACGAAATCGGCGTACCTGCACATATAAAGGGATATCATTACCTGCGTGATTCAATCATAATGGCTATTGAACATCCGGATATAATCAATGCCGTTACCAAACAACTGTACCCAAGTGTAGCAAAAAAATATGAAACTACCTCATCACGTGTTGAAAGAGCAATTCGTCACGCAATAGAAGTCGCTTGGGACAGAGGTGACGTTGATGTACTTAATTCCTACTTTGGTTACACAATTCATAATGACAGAGGTAAACCCACAAACAGCGAGTTTATTGCTATGATTTCAGACAGATTAAGACTTCAAATTAAAACAGCAAGTTAAAAGAACAGCCCGTATTCGAAATTGAATACGGGCATTATAATTACTTGATTTTTCCGATATCTTTGCGGAAATGGGCATTGTCAAAAGTGATTTTACCAACAGCAGTATATGCTTTGTTTAGAGCATCATCAAGAGTATCACCCTTGGCTGTTACACCTAAAACACGACCGCCGTTTGTAAGGAATTTATCATTTTCAAGTTTAGTACCTGCGTGATAAACAACAGCGCCATCTACCCCACCGTTTTCGTTCAAACCTGAAATCTCAATTCCTTTTTTATAAGCAAGAGGATAACCGCCACTTGCCATAACAACACAGGCTGTTGCACCCTCATACCATTGAATATCAATATCAGCAAGTCTTTCATCAATAATTGCTTCACAAATATCAACAAGGTCGGTTTTTAATCGAGGTAATACAACCTGAGCCTCAGGGTCACCGAAACGAGCGTTGTATTCTATAACCTTTGGACCGTTAGGAGTAAGCATCAAACCAAAGTACAAACAGCCTTTGAAAGGTCTGCCCTCTTGCTCCATAGCCTTAATTGTCGGAACAAAGATTGTATCATAGCACTCTTTAGCAATTTCCTCTGTATAGTAAGGATTGGGGCTGATAGTACCCATACCGCCGGTATTCAAGCCTTCGTCATTATCATATGCTCTCTTGTGGTCTTTAGAAGATACCATAGGCTTAACAGTTTTTCCGTCGGTAAATGCCAACACGGAAACTTCAGGGCCTGTTAGAAACTCCTCGATAACAATGTTGTTGCCTGAATCACCAAACTGTTTATCCTCCATAATTGACTTGATAGCGTCCTTGGCTTCATCAATAGTTTGGGCAATAATTACACCCTTACCTAAAGCAAGACCGTCAGCCTTTACTACAACAGGTACAGTATTTTCGGAAACTACATAGTCAATAGCCTTTTGCGGATTGTCAAACACCTCATACTTCGCAGTTGGAATATTGTACTTTTTCATAAGGTTTTTTGAGAACACCTTTGACGCCTCAATAATAGCGGCATTGGCATTTGGACCAAATGCTCTGATACCGGCTTTTTCCATAGCATCAACCATACCGGCAGCAAGTGGGTCATCAGGAGCAACAAATACCAAATCAATAGCGTTATCCTTTGCAAAAGCAACCATATTGTCAATATCCATAGCACCAATATTTACTATTGTTGCGTCTTTTGCGATACCGCCATTACCTGGAGCGCAGAAAATTTCTGTTGCCTTTTTGGATTCTTTTAATTTTTTAATAAGTGCGTGTTCTCTGCCACCGGAGCCAACCATTAAAATTTTCATATCTTTACCTCTTAATGATGGAATAGTCTGATACCTGTAAATGCCATTGTCATACCGTATTTGTCACAGGTTTCAATTACATTATCATCACGGATTGAGCCGCCGGGCTGTGCAACATATTTAACGCCGGATTTCTTGGCACGTTCAATATTATCGCCAAATGGGAAGAATGCGTCAGAACCAAGTGAAACATCAGAGTTCTTTGCTATCCACTCTTTTTTCTCCTCAGCAGTTAAAACTTCAGGCTTAACCTTAAACAGTTTCTGCCATGTGCCATCTCTTAATACATCATCACACTCATCTGAAATGTAAACATCAATAGTGTTATCTCTGTCAGGTCTGCGAATATCATCAACAAACTGTAGTCCCAATACCTTTGGATGCTGTCTTAACCACCAAATATCAGCCTTGTTACCTGCAAGTCTTGTGCAGTGAACACGAGATTGCTGACCTGCGCCAACGCCGATAGCCTGTCCGTCTTTTGCATAGCAAACAGAATTTGACTGTGTATATTTTAGTGTAATCAAAGCAATTAAAAGGTCACGTTTTGCTTCCTCAGGAAAATCCTTACAAGCAGTAGGAATATTTGAAGTAATCATTTCCTCGTCAATTTTTAGTTCGTTTCTGCCCTGTTCAAATGTAATGCCGAATACATCTTTATGCTCTATTGGAGCAGGTACATAGTTAGGGTCAATCTTTACTACGTTATATGTGCCTTTACGCTTAGTTTTCAAAATTTCCAAAGCTTCAGGAGTATAGTCAGGAGCAATAATGCCGTCGGAAACTTCTCTCTGTAAAAGTTTAGCGGTCTGAACGTCACAAGTATCGGAAAGTGCTACCCAGTCACCGTATGATGACATTCTGTCAGCACCTCTTGCTTTTGCATAAGCACTTGCTATTGGTGAAAGTTCCAAATCATCAACAAAGTAAATCTTTTTTAGTGTATCGGACAACTCTGTTGCAACAGCAGCACCGGCAGGACTTACGTGTTTAAAAGATGCTGCAGCAGGTAAACCTGTAGCGGCTTTTAATTCCTTTACAAGTTGCCATGAGTTAAAAGCATCAAGAAAATTGATATAGCCGGGCTTACCATTAAGAACCTCAACAGGTAAATCCTTGTTATCTTTCATAAATATTTTTGAGGGTTTTTGATTAGGGTTACAACCGTATTTTAGTGTTAATTCGTTCATATTTGCCTCCGATTACTTATTTTTATTAATAATTCTTGTTTCTGAATTGTTTTTAGCAATATCAATATATCTGACAAAAAGGCTTACCTTATTGTCATCATCAAGCGCAGTCCATACCTTTTGTGTAAATGTATCAATATCATCATTACCGATTTCTACAAGTGTAGGTTCACCCTCATAACTTGGCAGAGGATTTCCGTCACCCATATATGTATGAATATAATGACCCTCTCCCTGTAGAGGATGAGCATAATCATAAGTAAATCTCTGGCAACATCTTGGATTGCCGTTTGCACTCTTTAGGATTGAAAGTTTATATGAAAGTTTTTCACCACGTGCGTCACCGTCAGTTCTTACATCGACAATACCGCTGATACGAGGTGTATAATTTGGAGCGTCAGGTTCAAACTCTCGTCCGCTTAATGCCTGTTCAAAAGTTTTTCCACAAGCCATAAGATTTACTACTGTATCAGTCTGGTCACCGTTGGTAACTACAGTACTTTCAGCAAAAGTTCTTACAGGATGGTAGATAATAAGTGACGGATCCTCTAACTTCGATTCATCAAAAGCCTTTGTTTCAATACCATCCTCTGTTTCAACAAAAATTCTGTTGCGACTGTTTTCCGAACGACCCATAATGAAATATGCAATTACTGCTTTGTTTCCATCAGGTGTACGTCCGAGAACAATACCTCTGCCGGGATAACTTGTTGAAGAAATCTCTTTATCTAATGATACTGCTTTCATTTTTTTCAACCTTTCTATTTTTTAATAATTGCTATGTTATTTTTTACCTCTATTTTATCCTCACAGAACAGGGATACAGCCTTTGGAAGTATTTTCCATTCAGCCTGCTCCATAATACGTTTCTGTAATATTTCAGGAGTATCTCCGCTGTGTACTTCCACAGCCTTCTGCATAATAATCGGTCCGCCGTCACATTCCTCATTTACAAAATGAACAGTTGCGCCGCTTAACTTTACACCTTTTTTAAGGGCGGCTTCATGGACGTGAAGTCCGTAATAACCCTCACCGCAAAAACTGGGTATCAACGCAGGGTGAATATTTATGATTTTGTTTTCATAAGCGGAAATAACCTTATGCCCTAAGATAGTCATAAAGCCGGCTAATACAACCAAGTCGGCATTTTTTGATTTAATTAATTCTGTCAATGCAGAATCATACTCATCAAAGGAGTCAAAATCTTTTCTTTTAATAACATCTGTATCAATATTATTTTCCTTTGCTCTTACAAGGGCATAAGCGTTAGGATTGCTTGAAATCACACAGGTGATTCTACCGTTTTTTATTAAATTTGAATTTTGAGCATCAATTAAAGCCTGAAGATTTGTACCTCCGCCGGATACAAGGACAACTATATTTTTCATTACTCGATAATTACCCCATCATCACCGCTGATAACCTCGCCCAATACAACTGCGTCCTCACCGTTTTCTTTGAGAACCTGTAAAGCCAAGTCAACCTGTGTCTTGTCAACTGCGGCAATCATACCGATACCCATATTAAAGGTGTTGAACATATCGTGTTCGGAAATGTTGCCCACTCTCTGCATAACCTTGAAAATCGGAAGCACAGGAACTGCATCCTTATTAATCTTTGCTGTTAAGCCCTCTTTCATCATACGTGGGATATTCTCATAGAAACCGCCACCGGTGATATGAGAAACCGCCTTAACCTCAACCTTTTCCATTAATGCAAGAATTGGCTTAACGTATATTTTTGTAGGAGTTAAAAGTGTTTCGCCTAAAGGTTTATCAAGTTCATCATATGTATTATGAATAGTGTTTTCGTCTATACCGAAAATTTTTCTGACAAGTGAGAAACCGTTTGAATGAACACCGGATGAACGCAAACCTATTAATACGTCACCTTCAGCAAGTTTGCTGCCGTCAACAATTTTAGGACGATCAACCATACCTACGCAGAAACCTGCAACGTCATATTCGTCAATTGGATAAAATCCGGGCATTTCAGCAGTTTCACCGCCTACCAAAGCACAACCGGACTGAACACAACCGTCTGCAATACCTGAAACAATATCAGCAATTTTTTCAGGAATATTTTTTCCACAAGCGATATAGTCAAGGAAAAACAGAGGTTGAGCGCCACCGCATACAACATCGTTTACGCACATTGCTACTGCGTCAATGCCGATTGTATTATGCTTGTCCAAAAGAAAAGCGAGTTTTAACTTTGTACCGACGCCGTCTGTACCTGAAACTAAAACAGGCTCTTCCATTCCCTTTAGATTTGGTGCAAACAAACCGCCAAATCCACCGATTCCTGAAATTACTCCGTCAATTTTTGTACGAGCAACGTGGCTTTTCATTAACTCTACTGCTTTGTAACCGGCTGTAACGTCAACACCGGCTTCCTTATAACTTTCGCTAAAACTTTTCATACAATTAACCCCCATTATACTTCTTTAATTTTATTTGCAAATTTATCAACAAAAATACGAGTAGGAATATCTGCGCTGTAATGTCCGCTGAAACATCCGTCGCACAATCCAATATTACATTCCTCGGCTGTTTTGTGCAGACCATCTACGCTTAAAAACGCAAGGGAATCCGCACCTATTTCTTTCGCTAATTCATTTAGTGATAATTTATTGGAAATCATTTCAGACCTATCAGGAAAACGCATACCGAAATAGCAAGGATAAACAATTTGCGGAGAACTTATCCTCATATGAACTTCCTTTGCACCGGCTGCTTTAAGCAAACCTACAATATGCGCACTTGTTGAACCTCTGATTATAGAATCGTCAATAATTACAACAACCTTATCCTTAACAGTTGCTTTTAAAACATTCAATTTTGTTTTCATAAGCCTCTGTTTTTTCTTATCGCTGGAGCCGGGGAATCTTCTGCCTATATATTTATTCTTAATAAATGCGGTAACGTAAGGAATATTTGAAGCGGCGGAAAAACCTTGCGCCGCATCAAGACCCGAGTCAGGAACACCGCATACAATATCAGCCTTTACAGGGGATTCTTTATATAAAATTTCTCCTGCTTTACGTCTTGCCATATGGACGATAACATTGTCAATAACAGAATCAGGACGTGATACATAAACAAATTCAAACAGGCATAGTGAAGTTTTCTTTTTTACACTGCACTTATAACTGTGAAGTCCTGCATCATCAATTACAACCATTTCGCCGGGCTCTATATCACGTATAAACTCACCGCCGGCTGTTTCCACAGCACAACTCTCGGAAGCAATCATATAACTGTCTTGGATTTTTCCTAAACACAGGGGTCTGAAACCGTGAGGGTCACGTGCGCCGATTAGTTTATTCGGGGAACTTAAAACCAAAGAATAAGCACCCTTTAGTTTTTCCATAGCCTTTAAAACGGCGGTTTCAATCTTATTGCAGGTAATGTATTCCGAAGAAATCGTATAAGAAATAATTTCTGCGTGTGAGTTTGATTGGAATATAGCGCCGTTTTTTTCAAGGTCATCTCTTATATCGCAAAAATTTGAAATCGCTCCGTTATTTGCAAGTACCATTGAACCTTCTCTGTATCTCATAACAAGAGGTTGAGTAGCGGCTCTGCCCAAATACTCGGTAGCAGAATCTCGAACATGTCCCACGGCAATTTTACCTGAGGGCAAAGTAGATAAATTCTTGTTGTTGAAAACAGCAGACACAATCCCTAAATCCTTAACGGAATACGGAACGCCGTCTTTCATCACTGTTATACCTGCGCTTGTCTGTCCTCTATGTTGCAATCCGTATAATGCGTCAAGAGTAATATTAGCAATATCCAAATTATCGTTGCTCTTGTATATACCGAAAACACCGCATTCTTCATTTGCTTTATCTCGGCTTTTATCTATAATTACACTTTTCAAAGTTCAGCAGCCTTTCTCTGAATATCAGCATCTTTTTCAGCAACAGCCTGAGCCATTTC
This sequence comes from Oscillospiraceae bacterium, assembly GCA_029218825.1. Classification (GTDB taxonomy): domain Bacteria; phylum Bacillota; class Clostridia; order Oscillospirales; family Acutalibacteraceae; genus Ruminococcoides. Next base: position 7,099 of record JAQXSC010000089.1, read on the forward strand.
TTTTTTCATATTTTCCAACTGAGCAGAAAGGTTATCGTCGCTTAATGCAAGGATTTGAACAGCAAGTAATCCTGCATTTGCAGCACCGTCAACAGCAACAGTTGCAACAGGAATACCTGTAGGCATCATTACTGTGGCAAGTAAAGCGTCCATACCGTCAAAAGAGGCTGACTTTATGGGAATACCAATAACAGGAATTGTAGTGTGTGCAGCAAGGACACCTGCTAAATGAGCAGCCATACCGGCAGCAGCGATAATAACTCCGAAGCCGTTACTTTTAGCATTTCTTGAAAACTCCGCAGCCTCGTCAGGAGTACGGTGAGCGCTCATAATATGTACCTCATAAGGCACGTTAAATTCCTTTAATTTTAGGATAGTTTTCTGCACAACCTTAAAATCGCTGTCAGAGCCCATAATAACCGCTACTTTTTTCATATAAATCCTCCTTTGAAATTAGAAAAAAATTATAACACAATACCTATTTATTATACTTAAAAATCAAAAAATATTCAATAGAATAACAGTTTAATTTATATATTTTAATATATATTGTGGTATTATTAGGAAAAAGCAAATTTTTTTGTAAATCTTAAACAAAACAAGTGACCGCCTAAATAAGCAGTCACTTGTTATAATTCTTATTCAGAAATATTATTGTTTTTAGTATCCCAGATTTCTTTCAATGAGGTAACATAACCTGCCATATTCTGAATTTCTGATGGTACAATAATTTTTGTAGCCTTGCCGTCGGCAGCCTTAACAAATGCTTCCAAACTCTTTAGAGCAATTACCTGCTCTGAAGGCATTGCTTCATTCAGCATTGTAATTGCGTCAGCATTAGCTTTTTGGACAGCCAAAATAGCCTCTGCTTCACCGGCAGCCTCTCTGATTTTCTGCTCTTTGATAGCGTCAGCCTTCAAAATTGCTGACTCTTTCATACCCTCTGCAATAAGAATCTGACTTCTCTTTTCACCCTCTGCGTCAAGGATACGCGCACGTCTTTCACGCTCAGCCTTCATCTGCTTTTCCATAGCATCCTGAATTTCACGCGGTGGTAAAATGTTCTTTAATTCAACACGAATTACACGAATACCCCAAGCGTCAGTAGCCTCATCAAGGATAATACGAATTTTATCGTTAATTGTATCACGTGATGTCAAAGTTGAGTCAAGTTCCAAATCACCGATAATATTACGAAGTGTAGTTGCAGTAAGGTTTTCAATAGCAGAAAGAGGACGTTCTACGCCGTAAGTATATAACTTAGGATCTGTAATCTCAAAATACACAACAGTATCAATCTGCATAGTAACGTTATCTCTTGTAATTACAGGCTGAGGCGGAAAATCTACAACCTGTTCTTTTAAAGATACTTTTTTATTAATTCTGTCGATAAAAGGTATCTTGAAATGCAAACCTGTTTCCCAAGTTTTATGGTAAGCACCTAATCTCTCAATTACAAATGCATGAGCCTGTGGAACGATTTTGATATTTCTTACCAATATGATAAACAAAATAACAATAAGTGCGATAATAATTACAGCACCCAAATTTATATTTATTTCTCCAAACATAATTTTTACCTCCTAAGCGATATCTACAACTAATTTAACGCCTTCAATAGCGATTATTCTGACGTTGGCGCCGGACTTGATTTCTTTACCGTCAATGCCTTTTGCGCTCCAAATTTTACCGTCAACGTTGACCTGACCTGTACCCTTGCTGTTTACAATATCAACAGTAACAAGTCCCATTCTGCCTATCAGCGAGTCAGAATTAGTATGTTCAATTTTTTTCTTTGTAATCTTTTTCACAAGAGGACGTGTAAAAATCAAACATACAAACGAAACTATAATGAATACGCTGGATTGAATAAGTATATTATCCGTAAAAATACAACTTATTGCCGCACAAATGCCTCCGATTACAAACCATATTGAAACAAGTTGACTTGTAAGTGCTTCACAAATAAGCATAAATACAGCAAAACCAATCCAAATAAAAGCAATATAGTCACCAAAATTTCCCATATTACCACCCCTTAACTTAAGTTAATATTAGCATTTTTATAACCATAAGTCAACAAGAAAAATTTGAGTGTACTTTTTATTTAAAACGTGTTATAATTTATATGAAAGTGGTGATATTATGGCTTTTACATTTGATAATAAAGAAGAAATAAATGAACAGGAAATTACTGACAATAACTCTACCTTTGACGAAGACGTTGACTTTGGCGGTATGAGGTCAAAATACGAGATAAGAACATTAATTTGTTACTTATTTAATTCAGTAGGACAGCCAATGGACAAGAGTTTAGTGGTAGAGGCAATACAAAAAAAGCGTTTGGCAAATTACTTTGAAATAAGTTCCTGCTTTGATGATTTAATCAAGAAAAATAACATTGAACTTGTTGATGAAAAAGATAATTTGTATTATGTGACGGCAAACGGAGAAATGGTAGCAAGAGAACTTGAATCCACCCTTGCATTAACTGTGAGAGAACGAGCATATGCCTGTGCTATTGAATTGTTGGAGCAACGCAGAATTGAAAAGGAAAACAAGGTTACAATCAGTAAAATAGACAAAGGTTACAACGTAAACTTTGCTATTTCAGGCGGAGATGTTACCTTAATGTCATTTGATGTATATGCTCCGGATATTAATCAGGCAAAACTTATGAAGGCTAATTTTTATAAAAATCACGAACTGATATACAAAGCGACTATCGGCTCACTTACAAGGAACAAAGAATTAGTCAGCGAGTCTTTGCTTGATATTGCTAAAGACTTTTAAAAAAACAGATTCAACGTCAGTAATGCAGTAAGTCCAGGTATTCCGCCTATTGATGAAACCATAACCGACATCAGGCTAAAAGGCAAATATACACCGGTAAAAACCGAACTGATATTCAAAATAATTAATGCACCCAGACCGGAAAGCATTGACAAAAAAGCCCTTCTAAAGGGCTTTTTATTTTTACCGATTTTATGTATTATCCCAAAGAAAATAAACGCAAACACAAAAATCAATACAACATAATACCATTCCATTATAAACACTTCCAAATAAAAAAATAGACCATAGTTTGTCCTATGGTCTATCTATATGCACTTGTATTAATTTTTATTACAGTCCGAAATATGCCAATACGTTAATTCCGATTACGCAAACTACAAATACTGCTGCAAAAACCTTTGTCCATCTTGCAAGGAATGCATCAATGGAACGAGCCTTATTCTTTGAGAAGAATGTATCTGCACCGCCGGTTACTACGCCAACACCCTGCTGATTACCCTCTTGAAGAATAATAACAACAATAATTGCTATTGAAAACAGTATTAAAATCGCACCTAAAATAATCTGAAAAACACTCATTTATAACTATCCTTTCGATATGATAATTTTATAATTTTATACGACCTAAATATATTATCACAAAAAATAATAATTTGCAAGTATTTTTTGAAATTAAATAATAGAAAGTTGTTCGCTTGTGTCCTCTGCGGACGGCAAAGCACCCAAAGCAGGTAAATTACGTGTTCTGTAACGGGCTGGTTTACTGAAAATACCCTCTTTATATTCGGTAATACTAAACAATCTGTGTCCCTTTTTAAGTTTTAACACAGCAACACCCTGGGTAGTGCGAGATGCTTTCAGGTTAATCATACCTGTATGGAGAAGTAACATTCTGCCTGATGAGGAGGAGATAATATACTCCTTATCCTCACTCGCAAAAGTAATATCAGCAAGAGGACTTTTGTCGCTGTATGCTTTTGTTAACTTCTTGCGGTTTGTTTTTGTGGCAAATGATTCAAGGGGAACTTTTGCTATTTTGCCGTTTTCAAAGCCAAACAGCAAGAATCCTTTGTAATCCTTTGTCACTATCATTTTTATAGCAACTTCTCCCTCATCCATTTGAAGTTTGGCAGGAATATACTCACCTAACACACTTGCCTTTGTGTCCTGAAACTCATATGCTTTCGCCTTATAGCATTGGCATTTATTTGTAAAGAACAGCAAATCACAATTATTGGTAAACTCAATGGCTGTGGTGATTTCATCACCCTCTTTGAGTTTTTGTTCACCGCCCATTCTCAAAGACAGCGGAGTAATCTTTTTGAAGTAACCATCCTTTGTAAAGAATAGATTAACAGGATAATCAGGTATTTCCTCAATATCCTCATCTGCATCATCAACATCATTGTATAAAATAAGGCTTTTTCGAGGTTGTCCGTATTTCTCGCCAACCTCTTTTAACTCCTTCACAATAATAGTTTTAACACGGGATTTACTTGCCAAGATTGCCTCTAAATCGGAAATTTCCTTTTCCAAATCATCAACATCATTTAATCGCTTGACGATATATTCTCGATTCAGGTGGCGAAGTTTGATTTCCGCAACATATTCGGCCTGAATCTCATCAATTCCAAAACCAATCATAAGGTTCGGAACTACCTCTGCCTCTTCCTCAGTTTCACGGACAATCTTAATAGCCTTGTCAATATCAAGCAATATTTTTTCAAGACCCTTTAGCAAATGAAGTTTATCCTTTTTCTTATTCAAATCAAAGTATGTTCTTCGTCTTACACACTCGATTCTAAAGGCTATCCACTCGTTAAGTAACTGTTTTACCCCAAGTACCATAGGTACTCCGCCTATAAGTACGTTAAAGTTACAAGCATAACTGTCCTCTAAAGGCGTCAGTTTATACAGACGTCGCATCAGTTTATCAGGGTCAACGCCACGTTTTAAGTCTATTGTGATTTTAAGACCCTCTAAACCTGTTTCGTCACGTATGTCAGAAATCTCCTTGATTTTTCCGCCTTTTACAAGTTCGATAACCTTATCAATTATCTGTTCGCTTGTTGTAGTATTGGGAATACTTAAAATATCAATACAGTTTGCGGATTTATCATACTGATAAGTGGAGCGAAGTTTAATACTTCCCCTACCTGTTTCGTAAACCTTTTTCATTACTTCTTCATCGTAAAGAATAGTAGCGCCGCCGGAAAAATCAGGTGCAGGCATAGTTGACATAATATCATGGTCAGGGTCACGAATAAGTGCGGCGGTTGTATCGCAAACCTCCTTTAAACTGAAAGAACAGATATTTGACGCCATACCTACGGCGATACCTGTATTAGCATTAACAAGGACTGATGGGTAGGTAGCCGGTAACAATGTAGGCTCTTTCATTGTATTGTCATAGTTATCAACAAAATCTACAGTGTCCTTGTCAATATCTTTAAAAAGTTCTGTGCATAATTTATCAAGTTTCGCTTCCGTATATCTTGATGCCGCCCATGCCATATCTCTGCTGTAGAACTTACCGAAGTTACCCTTTGAATCAATATATGGGTGCAATAAAGCCTCGTAACCTCTTGACATACGCACCATTGTATCATAAATAGCCGCATCACCATGAGGGTTTAATTTCATTGTAGCACCCACGATATTTGCTGATTTTGTACGTGCACCGCTTAACAAACCCATTTTATACATAGTATATAAAAGTTTTCTGTGGCTTGGCTTAAATCCGTCAATTTCCGGAATTGCACGTGATAAAATTACACTCATTGCGTAGGGCATATAGTTTTCCTGAATAGTGGAAACTATATGCTGTTCAACTATTTCTCCGGCGCCGTCAATTACTCCGTTGACCTGATTAGGATTTAATTTTTTCTCACTTTTTTTCTTCTTAGCCAAATAATCACCTTCCGTATTTGGGGTACTTTTTCTTAACTTACATCAAGTTGGTCAATATAATCAGCACCGTGATTTACAATAAATTCTTTTCTTCCCTGTAAATCGTCACCTAACAGGGTATCAAAAATTGCGGCAGTCTGCTCTGCTGAATCCGGCATAACCTTAATAAGTCTGCGTGTGGCAGGATTCATTGTAGTCAGGCTCATCATCTCGGGTTCATTTTCACCTAAACCTTTACTTCTCTGAATAGTGAATTTCTGATTGCCGATTTCGTTAATATATCTATCCTTTTCAACCTCATCATAAGCAAAATACACTTTATCTTTGGTGGTAATTTCATAAAGAGGAGATTCGGCAATAAACACTTTACCCTCTTTAATCAAAGTAGGAGTCAGCCTATAAATCATAGTCAGAATAAGTGTTCTGATTTGGAAACCGTCAACATCCGCATCAGTACAGAT
>JAQXSC010000090.1 GCA_029218825.1 Oscillospiraceae bacterium
CCTGCGTGCGCTTTCTTTAGCCATCGCTCGTGCGCACGCAGGGCGCAACTGAGCGGGCAATATAAATTATTTTTTGTTTGATAGGATTTATTGAAATATTACATTTTGTATAAATTGTGATAATTTAAAATAAATTATACAGTTTGTTGTAATTTCCCATCAAATAAAAAAATGCTTGACAAATTGATATTTATGTTATATAATTCAATGGTAAAATAAAGTAAGGCAGAAATGCTTTCACCTGTAGGGTGTCGTCTGTACGGGTCAATACTTATTAATTTGTTTATTTTAGTATTGCTATGCGGACGGATTTTCTGTCCGCATTTTATTTTTATATTTTATTGGAGGTGCTTTATTATCAGTAAGCAGGACATTCAAATCAATGAAGAAATTCGTGATGATGAATTACGTCTTATCGGTCCGAACGGCGATCAGTTGGGCATTATGTCTGCAAGTGCTGCTCTTGAGTTAGCGGCAAGAGAGGATCTTGATTTAGTTAAGATTGCTCCACAGGCAAAACCGCCGGTTTGCAAAATTATGGACTACGGCAAATACAAGTTTGAACAAGCAAAAAGAGAAAAAGAAGCAAGAAAAAATCAACACACTATCGATGTAAAGGAAATCAGACTTTCCCTTAATATTGATACTCACGATTTTAACACAAAGGTTAATAACGCTATTAAGTTTATTAAGCATGGTGACAAGGTTAAGGTTTCTATTCGATTCAGAGGTCGTGAAATGGGTCATTCCGAATTTGGTTATGACTTAATGGAACGCTTTACTGAGGCTTGTCAGGAATTTGCTGCTGTTTCTAAACCTGCAAAACTTGAGGGACGTAATATGCTTATGTTTCTTGCACCAAAATCAAATAAGTAATAATGCTAAGGAGGATATAAAATTATGCCAAAAATTAAAACACACAGCGGTGCTAAAAAGCGCTTTAAACTTTCAAAAAACGGTAAAGTAATTCGTGCACACGCTAACAAATCACACATTCTTAACAAGAAAACAACAAAACGTAAAAGAGGTTTACGTCAGACAACTTGTGCTGATAAGACAAACGTGGCTCAGGTTAAGCGTTTAATTCCTTACAAATAATTTTAACAAATTTCTAAATCACGGAGGTAATATATTATGGCACGAGTAAAAGGTGCGATGGCTACTCGCAAAAGAAGAAAGAAAGTATTAAAACTTGCTAAAGGTTATTTCGGTTCTAAATCAAGACATTTCAAAATGGCTAAACAGGCTGTAATGAAGTCAGGTAACTATGCATATATCGGACGTAAGCAGAAGAAGAGAGATTTCCGTCGTCTGTGGATTACACGTATTTCTGCAGCTGCTAAGGCTAACGGTATGAACTATTCAACTTTTATGAATGGTCTAAAGAAAGCAGGCGTTACTCTTAATCGTAAGATGTTAGCAGAAATCGCTGTTTCAGATCCTGCGGCTTTCACAGCACTTGTTGAACAGGCAAAGGCTGCTAAATAATTAAAATGTAAAATGCGTTTGGGTTTTCCCAAGCGCTTTTGCTATTTATTGTGGTGATGTTATGATTGAAATAACCAGTAAAGATAATTCTTTAATTAAGAAAATTTCAAAACTAAATACAAGTGCCAAACAACGCAGGGAACAGGGATTGTTTGTGGCAGAGGGACTGCGATTATCTATAGACGCTATGTTGTCTGATTGTGAAATTACTGCGCTTCTGATAACTGAAAAAGCATTAAATAAATATTCTGAAAGTATTAATAAATTGATAGAATATTCATCCACTTCTTATCTTGTGAAAGAATCAGTATTTAATTCTATATCAGAAACAAAAACTCCGCAGGGAGTACTTTGCCTAATAAAAACCCTTGACAAAAAGTCTCTATTTGATACAATAAAAGATAATGGTAAATTTTTGGCTCTTGACGGAATACAGGATCCCTCAAATTTAGGAACAATTTTAAGAACAGCAGAGGCTATAGGTATTGACGGTGTGATATTATCTAAAGATTGCTGTGATATATATTCCCCAAAGGTTGTACGGGGAAGTATGGGCGCTGTATTTAGATTACCTTGTATAACTGTAAATACAATACGTGATTTTTTACTTGAACATAAAAATGTGAAATCTTTTGCTTCTGTTGTTGATAATGTTGCCGAGAAAATTAACGAAATTAATTTTTCTAAACCCTGTATAGCCATTGTTGGAAATGAGGGTAATGGAGTAAAACAGGAAACTATAGAAGCCTGTGATAAAAAATTTACTATTCCTATGTTAGGCAGAGCAGAGTCCTTAAACGCCTCTGTTGCTGCGAGTATTATTATGTGGGAAATGATGAAATGAGAAATATCAAATATTGGATTTGGTTTACTCAGGCTATTGGATATTGTACCTGTAGCGCAAAGCAGATTACAAGTTTATATGACAGTATTGAGGAGTTCTACTTAGGCGGAGAACAGGAGTGGCGACTGTCCGGATTGTTTAGTAATACTGAAATCAGCAAATTAAGTAAAACCGATTTAAGCGTTGCTGATGAAATCATAACTAAATGCACTAAACTTGGTTATGATATGATTACATTAGATGACAGCGATTATCCCCAATGCCTTAAAGCAATAGATGATCCCCCTGCTGTATTATACGTGTGGGGTATGTTACCTGATATTGACAATCGTTTATCCATAGCGGTTATCGGTACACGGAGAGCCTCTAGATATGGTAGTTCAAGTTCATATCAATTTGCATATAACCTTGCATCTGTGGGTGTTACTATTGTAAGCGGCGGCGCTTTGGGTGTTGACTGCGCTTCTCATTACGGCACACTTGCTGCCGACGGCGTGGCAATCTGCGTATTAGGCTGCGGTATTAACTATGATTATCTTAAAGAAAATGCTAAAATGCGCAGTGATATTACTTCTAAGGGCGCAGTAATTTCCGAATATCCTCCTGACTGCGAACCTCTTGCTTTTCATTTTCCCCAAAGAAACAGAATTATCTCCGCTTTATCCGACGGAATATTGCTTATTGAAGCTAGTGCAAAAAGCGGCTCCTTGATTACTGTAAATTTAGCATTAGAGCAGGATATCAACAAGAAAATCTTTGCTCTTGCCGGTACAAATGACCCGCGTTTTGACGGCTCAAATGAGTTAATAAAGGATAATGTAGCCGCTTTGGTTACAGATTATAAGGATATTTTGAATTCATACAGCGATTTATACGCTACAACCGAATTAGAGCCGTCTGCTATGCCTGACGGTGAAATTATAGACGTTATTCCCGTTAAGGGAAGTGCGCCAAAAAAGATAAATAATTATGATGTAAACAATCTTTCTGAAATCCCTGTTCATAATCATAATGTTGAATTAAGTAAAGATGAAAGTACAGTTTATTATGCAATAACAGCCGAGCCTATTCATATAGATAAAATATCAGAAATTACAAATCTGCCTGTATCTAAATTGTTGGCTGTGTTGACTATGCTGGAAATCAAAGGACTGATTATGTGTGTTCAGGGCAGAAGTTATAAATTGAAATAAATTTGGAGGAAATAATGTCCAATCTTGTAATTGTTGAGTCACCTGCAAAGGCTAAAACAATAAAAAAATATCTTGGAAGCGGTTATGAAGTCGTTGCCTCAATGGGTCATGTTCGTGACCTTCCAAAGGCAAGACTCAGTGTTGACGTAAAAAATAACTACGAGCCAAAATATGCAATAATAAAAGGAAAAGAATCTCTTGTAAAGGACTTAAAGAAACTTGCTGATGGTTCAGACAAAGTGTATCTTGCAACTGACCCTGACCGTGAGGGAGAGGCAATTTCCTGGCATCTTGCGTATATTTTAGGTCTTGATATTAACGATAACAACCGTGTGGAATTTAATGAAATTACAAAAAACGGTGTCAGCAAAGGTATGGAATCACCACGTTCCATTAATATTGACTTGGTAAATGCACAACAGGCAAGACGTGTTCTTGATAGACTTGTAGGCTATAAATTAAGTCCATTTGTTTCTCAAAAAATCAGACGCGGTATGTCGGCAGGTCGTGTTCAGTCTGTTGCTGTACGCATTATTGTTGACAGAGAAAACGAAATAAGAAAGTTCAATCCGGAGGAATATTGGACTGTTGACGCAAAATTTATTCCAAAAGGTTCGAGGAAATCTTTCCCTGCATCTTTATATCTTGGAAAAGAAAAAATAAATAATGAAGAAGAAGCAAATAAAATATTAAAGGATTTGGAGAATGCCGACTTTACTGTTACCAAGGTAAAGCATGGTACGCGTAAAAAAAGCCCTGCACCGCCTTTTATCACCTCAACTTTACAGCAAGAGGCTTCACGTAAACTTGGATTCCAATCAAGAAGAACTATGAAGGTTGCACAGGAGTTATATGAGGGTATTGATATTGATTCAATGGGTGCTACCGGTTTGATTACTTATATGAGAACCGACTCCTTGCGTGTATCTTCTCAGGCTACAGCAGAGGCGTCAAAGTATATAGAAAGTACTTTTGGAGAAAAGTATCTCCCGGCAAAGGCACGTGTTTATAAATCACGTTCAAATGCACAGGACGGACATGAAGCAATCAGACCCTCAATGCCATCTTTAGAGCCTGATAAGATTAAATCTAACTTAACAAGCGATCAATATAAACTTTACAACTTGATTTGGAAACGTTTTATATCTTCACAGATGGCTGATTGTCTTCAAAAGACTACACAGGCTGATATTGAGGCAAACGGTTATGTGTTTAAAGCAAGTGGTTATCGTGTTGATTTTGATGGTTTCACTACCTTGTATACTGAAAGTAACGATGAAAGTGAAAGTAAAAAAACCGAGTTGCCTCCTTTAGAAAACGGTATGCCTTTGAGAGTTAAGGAAATATTACCGAATCAGCATTTCACTCAACCTCCTGCACGTTATACAGAGGCTTCCTTAATCAAAGCGCTTGAGGAACACGGAATCGGCAGACCTTCTACCTATGCCGCAACAATTTCCACTATTACTAATAGGGAATATGTAAAACGTGAGGCAAAAACCTTGATTCCTACCGAGTTAGGCGAGGCTATGGTCAACTTAATGAAAGAACGTTTTCCGAAAATTGTAAATGTAAAATTTACTGCGCAAATGGAAAACGAACTTGATACAGTTGAAAAAGGACAGGTTCAATGGGTTGAACTGATAGACGAATTTTATCAGGACTTTGAAAAGACATTAAAAAAAGCAAAAGCCGATATGGATGGGGTAAAAATTGAACTTGAAGAGGATCAAACCGATATTGTCTGCGAAAAATGCGGCAGAAATATGGTTATTAAGGTTGGTCGTTTCGGTAAATTTATCGCTTGTCCGGGTTATCCTGAGTGTAAGAATATTAAGAAATATGTTCAAAAAATCGGTGTACCTTGTCCTAAATGTAATGGTGATGTAATCATCAGAACTACAAAGAAAAAACGTATTTTTTACGGTTGCAGTAATTATCCTAATTGCGATTTTGTTTCTTGGAATGAACCTGTTAATGAAAGATGTCCACAGTGCGGCAATATTCTTTATAAGAAAAACGGCAAAAAAGGTACAATCTACTGCGCTGAGGAAGGCTGTGGTTACGAGAAGCCGCAGACTAAGGAATAAATATGTATATTAATGTAATTGGTGCAGGTCTTGCAGGATGTGAGGCTGCTTATCAGATTGCCAAACGTGGAATAAATGTAAGGCTTTTTGATATGAAGCCAACTAAAAAAAGTCCTGCACACAAGACTGATATGTTCGCAGAACTTGTTTGCTCAAATTCTCTAAAAGCTGAACGTGTTTCATCGGCAGCAGGACTTTTAAAAGAGGAAATGAGGTTTTTTGATTCACTTCTCCTTAAATGTGCCGACAAGTCAAAAGTTCCTGCCGGAGGAGCATTGGCGGTTGACAGAGATGTTTTTTCATCACTTGTTACAAATGAGATCAAAAACAACGAACTTATTGAAATTATTAATGATGAAGTTACTTCTATACCTGATGACGCAATTACAATTATTGCAACAGGGCCTTTAACATCTGATGAATTAAGCAAGGATATTGCCGATACTTTCGGCAATTCCCTTCATTTCTTTGATGCGGCTGCCCCTATTGTAACTCTTGAAAGCATTGATATGGACTGTGCTTTTTATGAGTCACGTTACGGTAAAGGCG
>JAQXSC010000091.1 GCA_029218825.1 Oscillospiraceae bacterium
GAACTTCAATGACGATATTGCCGACACAGGAGGCGGTTTCTTTGCAATTATTATGATGCCGTTTGCATATTCTATCGCAACAGGTATTATGTTCGGAATTATTGCTTGGGTTGTATTAAAGATAGTTATGGGCAAAATCAAGGATATTCACCCTGTTATGTGGGTAGCATTCGGACTGTTTGCAGTCAGAATAGTTACTATAATAATGGGTATTGCTTCATAAAAAATAAATAAATAAAAATTGGGAGCGGCGTGTCTGCTCCCTTTTCTTTTATTGAAATATGTGGTATAATAAATATCTATAGAATTATGGGAAGTGAAAATATGAGAAAACTTTTTACGATTATCGTCTGCAAAATTCTTAAATTTGTAGGTGGTTTAATAGGTAAAGGCAGTAGTCTGCCCGGTCAGATTGCACTTAAAATCTATCCGAATATTTTAGGAAGTATTGAACTGCCGAAATATATTATTGCGGTTACAGGCAGTAACGGAAAAACTTCAACAGTAGAAATGATTGCCCATACCCTATGTGCATCAGGTAAAAATGTTGTGTGGAATAAGGAAGGCTCCAATCAGATTGAGGGTGTTACTACCCTGATTTTGAGCAACAGTACTTTATCCGGCAAAGTGAAGTGCGATATTCTGCTGATTGAAAGTGATGAAAGATTTGCTAAATATACCTTTAAATATATTACTCCTACTCACTATGTTATCACTAACCTTTACCGTGACCAGTTGACACGTAACGGCCACCCTCAATGGGTTTATAACGCAATCAAGGATAGCATACACCCTGAAACACATCTTATTCTTAATGCCGACGATCCTCTTGTATCCTGTTTCGGTTATAAAAAGGATAATATAACTTGGTTTGGTGTGGATAATATTCCTACCGATACAAAGGAATTTGACGGCGTTTACAATGACGGCGCATATTGTCCGAACTGTAAATCACCAATGACCTACTCAAACTATCACTACGACCATATCGGAATGTATGAGTGTGCAAATTGCGGACATAAGCGTAATGACACAGAATACACAGTAACTGATGCAGATTTGGAAAAAGGTGAAATTACAATCAATGACAAATATAAAATCACCCTTTCTCTAAAATCTCTATACAACGTCTATAATATTCTTGCGGCATTTACCGTTGCCTCTATTGTAGGTGTGGATAAGGATGAAATTTGTAAACATTTAAGCAACTATGTTCTTAAAAACTTCCGTGTAGTTACATTTACCCTTGGTAACAGAAAGGGTACTCTTGTTACTTCAAAACACGAAAACAGTATTTCATATAACCAGTCTTTAAAATTAGCGGCGGCTGATAATGAAAAAAGTGACGTGCTGATTATCGTTGACGCAGTCAGCAGAAAATATTTTACAAGCGATGTATCATGGCTTTGGGATATTAACTTTGATATTCTTAAAAGTGAGAACGTTAAAAATGTAATTTTGGCTGGAACATATTGTAACGATTTGGCAACAAGATTTTCTTTCTCACAGGTGCAGAAAGACAAAATTAAGGTTATCGAAAGTATAGAGGATGCTGTAAATTACCTTGATAATGACAGCAAGGAGAAAATCTATGTTATTACCTGTTTCTCCGATAAGGGTAAATTTCTTGATAAGGTAAAGGTGGACTGATTATGAAAATACTTCATTTGTATTATGATATTATGAATTTGTATGGAGAATATGCAAATGTGTCTGCCCTTGAAAGAATTATCGAAAACAGCGGAGAAAATGCAGAAATTGACAGGCTTACTCTCGGTGATAATGCAGATATAAATTCCTATGATTTTATCTATATCGGCTCAGGCACAGAGGATAATCAAAAACTTGTACTAAAGGACTTTGCAAAGTATAAGGAAAGTTTAGCGCAGTTTATAGACAGCAACAAGCCTGTGCTGTTTACAGGCAACTCTTTTGAAATGCTCGGCAGTACCATTACTGATTGTGACGGAAATGTATATGAGGGTCTTGGGCTTTTTGATTTCAAGGTTGTTGAACAGAACAAGCGCAGGGTTACTGCCGATATTGTCTATACAGCAGACTTTTTGGAAAAGCCTATAGTTGGTTTTGTAAATAAGTGCAGCGAGATTGAGGGTATCGATAAACCTCTGTTTCAGGTGAAAAACGGAATAGGGGATAACTCCCATAGCAAGTGCGAGGGTATCAGAAGTAACAACTTTTTCGGTACTCACGTTACAGGCCCTGTGCTTATTAAAAATCCACATTTTCTCGTGTATATATCAGAGTTGATTTCAAAGAATACCAGCGGTTTTGCGGTATCTGATGAACATTTACAGAATGAAACAGCCGCTTATGAGGTAACTTTGAGAGAATTGACAAATAGATACGCACAGTAATTTTTTAAACATAACAAGATAAGAACAGCACCTTAGTTTAAATTACTAAGGTGCTGTTCTTGTTAGGTTAAGTTTTATGAAATTTATTCCTCATAAGGGCGAACACGAAGTTTTGCGCCTACGGATTCACAAATCTTTTTGCAGATTTCCTGCTCTTCCTTTGTAGTTACAACATCAACAACAGTCATAACCACATTTGGTACAAATTCCGTACAATCCTTTGTAAAACTCAGCATAGCATCATAGGACTCAATGCCGAATTTTGGACGTACAATTTTTAAATAGTCCTCTTTGTTGGTGGTGTTAAGGCTTACGGAAACGGTGTCGATAAGTCCTTTCAATTTCGGCGCTGTTTTTTCGCCCCAAATCAAGTCTGCAAGTCCGTTTGTGTTTATGCGGATTTTAATGTTGCTTTTTGATTTTATGTATTCTGAGACTTTTAACAAGTCATCAAGACGTTCAGTAGGCTCACCGTAACCGCAGAACACAACTTCATCATATTTTGATAAATCCCAAGTATCAATGCTTTCGCAAATCTCCTGAACTGTAGGCTCTCGGTCAAGCCACAATGGGTCGGAACCGAATATACTGTCGCCGTTTTTCCGCAGACAAAAGGTACAGGCACAGGGACAGCGGTTTGTCATATTAACATAGATGCCGTTTTTTACAGGATAAGTTATGGTCATCATAGGGTTTCTCCTCCGTTAAGTCTTTGTTTGAATTTCAATTTATCCATAGCAAATGCAACGATAACAAAGAGAATACTGCTTAATACAGACTGGGTGATATATCCCGGTATTCCTGCAAGAGGAGCAACAAAGTTCATTGTTATTATGGATTCATACAGATAATATCCGCCGATACAAATTGCACTTGCGGGGATTAACGCTAAAGCATTACGCAGAGTGAAAATCTTTTCACTTTTACGTGAGAATAACAGTACAGCCGCAGCCTTAATAATTATAGAGCCCGGAGCCCAGATAGCAAAACCTGTCAGACAGTCTGCAAGTAATGCGCCTACAGCACCAACAAAAATACCGTAAGGCAGAGGTAACATACAAGCCGCAAGGTAGATAAATCCGTCACCTACGTGTGTGTAGCCTGTGTGACTTGGAATGTGAAGATAAGCGGTGGTGACAAACACTATTGCGGTGAATACACCTGTGATGCACATAAGTTTAATTTGTTTACTTTTCATAGAAATTACTCCTTTTAAATTTCCTTTAAATATTCTTCAAAGCAAATACCGTCGGTTTTGGGTAAGTCAAGTTCAACGGTACGTCGCAAAACTTTGGCGATAAATGATGACGCGTGTTTTACGGAGTCTGTAAAATCCACTCCGTTCACAGCGTCAGCCACAATAATAGAGGAGAAAACGTCACCTGTTCCGGAACGGCAGGGCCCTACCTTGTGTTCACGGATAATCTGAGGATTTTTACCCTGTTCAAAAATAAAGTTTTCAAGGTCGTTGTCACGTTCAAGACCGGAAATAACAATTTTTTTCGGCCCCATACTGCTCAATTTTTTGCAAATATTTTCAAGTTCCTTTTCGGAAATATCCTTTTTGTATTCTGTGTTTGTGAGAATACACGCCTCTGTAAGATTTGGGGTCAGAATATCCGCATAGGGTACTAATGACGACATTTGCTCTGCTAATTTAGGGGAGTATGTAGGGTACAAATTTCCGTAATCTCCCATAACAGGGTCGATAACGGTAATGTTGCTATCCTCTTTAAACAACTCTAAAAACCGTTTTACAATGTGAATTTGCTCCGGTGAGCCCAGAAATCCTGTTAGAATACCGCTGAAATGCAAATCTAATTTTACCCATTCGTCAATATACGGGTTCATATGCTGTGTATAATCGGTGAAATGAAAACTGTCAAAACCTGTATGGTTTGAAAAAACCGAAGTGGGCAGAGGACAGCATTGTATCTTCAATGCGGAAATTATAGGAAGTGACGCCGCTATGGAACATCTGCCGAATCCGCAGAAATCGTTTATTACAGCAATCTTTTTCTGATGATTATGTGACACTCTGTTTTTCTCCTTGATTTTTGTTTGAAATGATTATATAATTGTTTTGGTTATATTAAAATAGTCAGAAAAGGAGTAAATTATAATACCAGATGAAATATATTATTGAAAAATCTCAAAACACACCTGCATATTTACAACTTTATAAACAGGTGAGAGATGATATTGTAAAGGGAATTTTTCCCTACAACAGCAAACTTCCCTCAAAAAGAACAATAGCCGAGGAAGTGGGGGTAAGCACAGTAACCGTTGAACATTCCTACGGACTTTTAATTGAGGAGGGTTATATTGAGGCAAGGGAACGCAGCGGATATTTTGTAATATTCCGTACCGATGACGGCTTTGTAGCCTCTTCAAAGGGTGAGAACAGGCATATTTTTCCGTTAAGTCACCACGAGGAAACAAAAGCGGAATTTCCCTTTTCTGTTCTTGCAAAGACAATGCGTACTGTTATAAGCAATATGGGGGAGTCTTTGCTTGACGTTTCTCCCAATCAAGGCTCTTTGGAATTGCGACAGACAATTCAAAAATATCTTGCACGAAGTAAAGGAATTATAGCCGATGCAGAGCAGATTGTAATCGGCTCAGGTTCGGAGTATTTGTATAACCTTATTGTGCTGTTATTAGGCAGGGATAAAACCTATGCTGTGGAATATCCGTCTTATAAGAAAATCAAGCAGGTTTATACAGCGTCAGAGGTAAACATCAGAGAATTGCCTTTAGGAAATGAGGGTATAGACAGCACCGCTTTGCGCAACTGTGATGCTGACGTTCTCCATATTTCCCCCTACAGAAGTTACCCCACAGGTGTTACAGCCTCAGCCTCAAAACGTCACGAATATCTCCGTTGGGCAGGTAAAGAGGATAGGTTTATAGTGGAGGATGATTTCGAATCGGAATTTTCCGTTTCTCAAAAAGCAGAGGAAACATTGTTTTCAAACACAACCTTGGACAACGTGATTTATATGAACACTTTTTCAAAGACGATTTCCCCATCGTTTCGTGTGGGATATATGATACTCCCAAAAAGGTTGGCAGAGAAATTCAAAGAACAACTTGGCTTTTATTCCTGCACAGTGCCTACATATATCCAGTTTGTTTTGGCGGAACTAATTTCAAACGGAGATTTTGAAAGACACATAAACCGCGTAAGACGGGCAAAACGCAGAGCCTTATCGGAAAGTCAGTAAATTAAGATAACGAAAAGCGGACGCATTTTGATGCGTCCGCTTTATTATTTCTGTTCTCTGCTTTGAAGTTCTTTTAGTATCATATTTGCACACATATACACGTTGCCGCCGCCCATTGTAAGAATTAAATCTCCGGCTTGTGCATTATCGCAAACATATTTTGTAATGTCCTCAAATGTGTCTATGCACTTTGAGTTAGGAACTTTTGCCCCTAAATCCGTGTTATATATTCCGTATGTGTTTGTTTCTCTGACCGGTAAAATTTCAGAGATAATTGCAACGTCAGGAATTTTCAAAGCCTCTGCAAAATCGTCAAGCAACATAGCAGTTCTTGAGAATGTGTGAGGTTGGAACACCGCCCAAACCTTTTTAAATCCCATATTCATAGCCGCCTTTAATGTGGCTGTAAGTTCTGTTGGGTGGTGTGCAAAGTCGTCGGCAACGGTAATGTCACAAGGTTTCCCTAAAATTTCAAAACGTCTGTGAACACCGCCGAATTTTCCTAAATTTTCTGCAATCTCTTTTGGAGTTGCCCCCAAGTAGTGTGCGGTTGCCGCCGCTGCAAGAGCGTTAAAAATATTGTGTTTGCCCGGTACAATAAGTTTGATTGTGCAGAGTTTTTCACCTTTGTGCATTAAATCAAAGGTTTCGTGTACGCCCTTGTCTGCACTGATATTTTCTGCATAGTAATCGTTTGTGCTGTTGAAACCGTATGTTATTTTCTGAATATCAACGTCGGCAATACTGTCCATTGTGTTCTTGTCGTCACCATTTAAAACTAAAAGATTAGTAGTCTGTTTACCGAATTTATTAAATGACTTTTTGATATTTTCAAGTGTGCCGAAGTAGTCAAGGTGGTCTGCGTCAACGTTCAGAATAATTGAAATATATGGTGTAAGTTGCAGGAAAGAGTCAACGTACTCACAAGCCTCGCAAACTATTATATCGCTTTGACCTACATAACTGTTACCGCCGATGTAAGGTAACTTTCCGCCGATTATTGCAGATGGGTCAAAACCGCTGCCTATAAGAATTTGTGTAAGCATTCCTGTTGTGCTTGTCTTACCGTGTGTTCCGGAAACTGCAATACTGCGGTTGTATCTCCTTGTAACAATTCCAAGCATTACGCTGCGCTCAATACAGGGAATATTATGCTCTACGGCGTATGCACGTTCAGGGTTATCCTCTTTTATAGCGGCAGAATATACGATTACCTCTGCGTCTTTTACATTTTCAGCCTTGTGTCCCATATATACAGGGATTCCGTAGCCTTTGATTTTGTCAAGAGTTTCACCCTCGTTCATATCCGAGCCTGAAATCTCAAAACCCTCGCTCATAAGTATTTCCGCAAGTGGACACATTCCGCTTCCGCCGATTCCGATAAAATGTATTCTCTTTTTATTTTCTAATAAATGGTCGTATTTCAAAATACTCACTCCCAATATCTTAATAAACCACTTATATTATATTGCCAAATAATGAAAAAATAAATACCTTTTCGCAATTTCATATATTTTTTTGCATATTGCCAAATATGGCGGTAAATGTTAAAATGAATATATTAAAATTTAAGGGATTTTATTATGAATTTGAAAAAGAATGACATTATACAATTAGAGATTACTTCTATGACCGCACAAGGCAGCGGAGTTGGACGAACACAAGAGGGGATTGCAGTATTTGTGCCGTTATCTGCTATTGGGGATAAACTTAATGTGCGGATATTAAAAACAAAGAAAACATACGCCTATGGTAAAATCGAGGAGATTGTTGAACCCTCAAAGGACAGGGTACAACCTGACTGTCCAAATTTCAGCAAATGCGGTGGATGTGTATATAGACACATAAGTTATAATTCCGAATTAGAAATAAAACACAACAGGGTAAAAGATGCGATTACTCGTATAGGCGGATTTACCGATTTTAAAATAAACCCTGTTGTACCTAATGAAAGAGTTGACAGATACCGCAATAAAGCCCAACTGCCTGTGCAGAATTGTGACAGGGGAGTTGAACTTGGCTTTTATGCAAATCACTCCCATAGAATAATCAGTTGTGATGATTGTCTGTTGCAGCCGGAGTTGTTCAAAAAGGTTATGGATATTACCGTAGATTTTATGAACAGCACAAATCAACCTGCCTATGATGAATTTACCCACAAGGGAAAATTAAGGCATTTATATATCCGTTACGGAGAGAAAACAGATGAACTGATGGTGTGTTATGTTGTAAACGGCAACGGACTTAAACAGGAGGACGTGCTGGTAAAGGCTTTAAAAGATAACCTGCCACAACTGAAAAGCGTAGTTTTTAATTCTAACAGAGAAAAAACAAATGTTATTTTAGGTACAAAAAACCGCACAGCCTATGGTAAAGGCTACATTACTGATATTCTATGCGGACTTAGGTTTAAGGTTTCTCCCTTATCTTTTTATCAGGTAAACCGACAACAGGCGGAATGCTTATACACTATCGCAAAAAACTATGCCAATCTGCAAGGTGATGAAGTTTTGCTTGACCTGTATTGCGGTACAGGTACTATCGGACTTACAATGGCTGATAAGTGCAAAAGCCTAATCGGTGTAGAAATCGTTGAAGATGCAATAAAAGATGCCGAGGAAAATGCAAAAGTTAATAATATAACAAATGCACGTTTTATTTGCGGTGACGCCTCAAAAGCGTCTGCTCAACTAAAAAAAGAGGGTATTGCTCCTGACGTTGTTATTATCGACCCACCGAGAAAAGGCTGTGACAACAGTTTGATTGACACTATTGTTGAGATGTCACCTGACAGAATCGTGTATGTTTCCTGTGATGCGGAAACTTTGGCAAGGGATTTAAAATTGTTTAGCGAAAAGAATTATTCCGTAAAAGAAATAACCCCTGTGGATTTATTCAGCCGTACCGCTCATATAGAAAACGTAGCCTTGATTATCAAAGAATAGGAGAAATTTGTAAAAATTAATAGATTTTGCTTGTATATTTACTGTTTTTTATATATAATTATGAATAAGTAAATAATAAATATAGTATCTAAATGGAGGTTTATTATGGAAAATAAGATAATTTTAAGTGCTGACAGTACCTGCGACTTAGGCGAAGAACTGATTGCGCGTTATAATGTAGTTATTGTACCTCTGCACATTGTGTTAAATGATAAAAGTTATGATGACTTGGTAAATATCACCCCTGATGAAATCTACAAAAATTTCAACGAAACCGGTAAACTGCCAAAGACCTCTGCCGTAAACTGCCAGGAATATATGGATAAGTTCAAGCCCTATATTGACGAGGGTTACGATGTAATTCATATAAATATCGGCGGTGCATTGTCAACCTCATATAATCAGTGCTGTATGGCTGCAAGGGAACTGGGGCACATTTATCCTATAGATTCACGTAATCTTTCCACAGCGTCCGGTTTGCTTGTTATTGAGGCTGCCGAAAGGATAAAGGCAGGAATGAACGCCGAACAAATTGCAAAGGAAGTTCAGGACTTGACAGGCAAGAGCCACGGAAGTTTTGTTGTGGATAAACTCACCTATCTTCGTGCCGGCGGCAGATGTTCGTCATTGGCGGCTATGGGGGCAAATCTCCTTAATATAAAACCTCGCATTGACGTAAACAACAGCGACGGCAGTATGTCCGTAGGTAAAAAGTACAGAGGTAAACTGATAAAGGTTTTGGAAACCTATGTAAACGAACAGTTTGCGCTGTATGACAATATCTCAAGAAATCGCGTGTTTATTACTCATTCCGGTGTGGATAAAGAGACAATAGATTTTGTGTATGACCTGATTAATTCCAAGGATTACTTCAAGGAGATTTTCATTACAAGAGCAGGCTGTACAATTTCCTCTCACTGCGGTCCGGGAACATTAGGCGTATTGTTTATGACGGAATAAAACAGCGGTACAAATTCATAGATAAAAATAATGGGCTGTCTTTTGACAGCCTGATTTTTTTGAATATTACAGAAAAATTATTCTAATTTAGAAATAAAACTACCAACTATCACGTTTTACCTACCAACTGTAACATTTTGTTGAAATTTTTATTTTTCTATGATATATTTGTGTTGAAAAAGCACAAAGTCAAAAAGTTAATTTTATCTATGAGGGAGAGAGAATTATGAAAAAGTTTATATCAATTCTGTTAGCAACGCTAATATTAACTTCATTACTTACAATTATTTCGGCATCTGCAAAAGTTAAAACATATAGGAATAATGACTATATTTACTGTTTTGTGGATGACGGTGTGCAGATTTTACATTATGTTGGAAAAGATACAAAGGTTACCGTGCCTTCGGAGATTGAAGGTCGTAAAGTAGTAAAACTTGGAGTTGATATTGATGATAAATATTATATGGAAATGGATGCATTGTCACCAAATGCCGGATTTTATCATCATTCAGATATAACAGAAGTAATACTTCCAAACAGCATAAAAGAAATAGGAAGTGGCTCCTTTAGTCAATGTAAAAACCTTAAAAAGGTTACATTAGGAAATGGGATTACTGAAATACCGTCTTCACTTTTCTACTATTGTCCAAAGTTGAGGGCTGTGGAAATTCCTTTTGGTGTAGAAGAAATAGGAGATCTTGCGTTTTCCAACTGCCCAAATCTGAAAGATATAAGGTTGCCTTCGAGTGTAACAGAAATTGATTGCGACGCTTTTTCCGGAACAGGACTTACTAAGTTTTATTTCGGTAAGAATGTTAAATATATAGGAATTGACGTGTTTGAGGATACACCGATTAAGAAGATAACAGTAAGCGAGGAGAATACAAAATATAGTGCAGAAAATGGTGTGCTATATAATAAAGATAAAACAAAGCTATATTACTATCCAAGCAATAAAAAGGAAGAAACTTTTAAAGTACCAAAAGCTGTAGAGAAGATAAATGTTAGTGCTTTTTCGTATAATAAAAACTTGAAAAGTTTAGTTGTATCAAAGGGAGTAAAGAAAATAGGATATAATGCGTTCTTTCGCTGTACAAATCTATCTAAGGTTACTTTTAAAACAACAAAAGAAGTCAAGATTGGGTATTGTGCTTTTTATAATTGCAAATCCCTAAAAAAGGTTACTGTCCCAAAAAATGTTAAAAAAATAGGAGCAAAAGCTTTTGGATTTTACGTTAAAAAGAGTAAAGACGGAGAATACAAATTGAAAAAAATACAAGGCTTTACCATAAAAGGAAAGTCAGGCAGTCAGTCAGAAAAATACGCAAAGCAAAACGATTTTAGATTTGTGGCTGTATAAAGGTATTTGTATTTGCCTGCGTTATGAAATATTTAACCTGTTATAACGGAACTGACAGTCATTCAGTAACATTTTAACAAATTATCAAATAAGGAGGTAAAACCGATGAAAAGATTTTTAATTTTAATAGCGAGTACTATTATGATATTAACATTGGTATCTTGTTCAGATACGATGGGTTTAAACAAAACTGTAGAAGTTAATACAATACCAAATACAACTGTAAATAAAAGAACCTTTCCTGTGGTTAGCGATGTTTATGATACAGTAAATAATACCAAATATAACACACAGACTAAAGCAACAGAAAGTTCAACCGAATCTACAAACAAAAAGGACAACGCAACATATACCTATGACGAAAACACAAAAACGCTTACTATAAATATTATCGGTGATATGGCGGAGTATGATAATAATGCTCCTTGGAGTAAAGTGAAAAATCCGGAAAATATAGTACTTACAGAAGGTGTTACAAGTATTTCCAACGGTGGCTTTGGTGGTTTTTGGGTTGATGCTCCGGAGGGGAACAATAATAATTACTGGAAAGTAAAAACAATTCAACTTCCGAATACTATAACAAAAATTGGGTTTAAGGCTTTTATATATTGTTCACGTCTTGAAAAAATTAATCTGCCGATAAATATAAAAACATTGGAACAAAGCGTTTTTGAAGAATGTTACAACTTAAAGGAAATTACTATCCCAGAAAACGTTAAGAAAATAAAGTACAGAGCATTTTATAATTGTTCCGGAATGGAGAATGTAGCTTTCGGTAACGGTGTTGAAAAAATCGGCAGAGAAGTCTTTAAAGGCTGTGAAAGCCTGAAAACAATAAGTCTTCCGGATTCCGTTAAGGAGATAGGAAAACGTGCCTTTGAATTTTGCACATCATTAACTGAAGTTAAACTTCCTCAAAACATAGTAGCGATAAATGATTATACATTTATTAATTGCAGTAAGTTGAAAAAAATTAACATTCCCAAAAAGGTGGAGACTATTGGTAAGTTTGCTTTTTGGGGTTGTAGTAACTTTGAAAAAATAACAATACAAAACAATGTGAAAAGTATTGGTTATTGTGCATTTGGTAACTGTAAAAAACTGAAAAAAATCTCAATATCAGAGGGTGTTAAAACTATTGATAAAGAAGCCTTTTTTAATTGTAAAAAACTAAAAACGATAACAATTCCAAAGAGTGTTAAAAAGATTGGCAAAAGAGCCTTAGGGTATATTTGGGAAAATAATCACAGTAACACTATAATATGCAAGGACGGTTTTACAATCAAAGGCTACAAAGGCACAGCCGCTGAAAAATACGCAAAGCAAAACGGTTTTAGATTTGTGGCGATTTAAGAGTATATAAACTATTAATTAGAATAGCAGCACTTTTGTACAAAAGAAACGGAGGCGGTTTTCCGCCTCCGTTAATTGTCTTATTCATCTATTTCTGCTCTGTTAATTGCATTTAACACACCTAAGATAGATGCAAAGTTTACGTTTGAATCAATACCAACACCAAATATATTCTTGCCGTCAGGCTTTTGCAGTTCAATGTAGGACACAGCCTTACTGTCACTACCGCCTGAAATTGCGTGTTGGCTGTAATTTACAAATTTGTACTTGCCAACGTTTACAGGCTCTAATGCCTTGAAGAATGCGTCAATAGGGCCGTTGCCAACGCCGTTTAGGGTGACAATGTCACTTCCGTCTATCTTCATTTTGCCTTTAAAGTGAACATAGTGTTTGTCATTTTCACTTTCCTCGTAAACCTTGTGATTTACAAGTTCATATTTCTGCTTAATGTTCAGATAGTTTTCTTCAAATACATCTAACAGTTCTTTTGGAATCAGCTCTCTTTCCAATTCCTCACACTTTTTCTGAACAAGTTTTGCAAATTCAGGGTGCATTCTCTTTGGCATATCATAGCCAAAGGTGTGATTCATAACAAAAGCCGCACCGCCTTTACCGCTTTGGGAGTTAATTCTGATAATAGGCTCATATTCTCTGCCAACATCAGCAGGGTCAATAGGCAGATAAGGAATTTCCCAGTAGTCGGAATGGGTTTCGTCCATATAAATGTGACCTTTGTTTATTGCGTCTTGGTGGGAGCCTGAAAAAGCGGTAAATACCAAATCGCCAACGTATGGGTGACGAGGGTCGATTTTCATATTAGTGCATCTTTCGTAAACATCTCTCAACTTTGGCAGGTTGTATAAGTCAAGTTCAGGGTCAACGCCTTGAGTAAACATATTCAAACCAACGGTGACTATATCAAGGTTGCCTGTTCTTTCACCGTTGCCGAATAATGTACCCTCAACTCTTTCTGCACCTGCAAGAAGTGCAAGTTCTGTTGCAGCAACACCGCAGCCTCTGTCATTGTGTGGGTGAACGCTGATAATTGCAGCCTCTCTGTTAGGCAGGTGCTTGATAAAGTACTCAACCTGGTCTGCGTATGTGTTGGCTGTGCACATTTCAACAGTGTTAGGCAGGTTAAGAATAACAGGATTTTCCTTTGTAGAGCCAAGTGCGTCCATAACAGCCTTGCAAATTTCTACTGCATTATCCATTTCAGTACCGCTGAAGCTCTCCGTTGAATATTCAAAACGAATATTTGTGTCGCCCTCAAATTCATCAGTCAACTGCTTAATCAACTTTGCACCCTCTACGGCAATATCAATTACACCCTGCATATCCTTTTTGAATACAACCTTACGCTGTAG
>JAQXSC010000092.1 GCA_029218825.1 Oscillospiraceae bacterium
GGATTATAACAATGCACTGATTTCGCGGAGCAGCCAGCTTAACGGTAACAATAACTTTTAACGCGAATTGACAGCGGAGGCACTCCGCTAGAAGGGAATGAGAGAATGAGCCAAGGTATAATAAAAAAAGTTGCAGGTCCTCTGGTAATTGCAGAGGGTATGCGTGATGCAAATATGTTTGACGTTGTACGCGTAAGCAGCCAGCGACTTATAGGCGAAATAATAGAAATGCACGGTGACAGGGCTTCAATTCAGGTTTATGAAGAAACCTCAGGTCTTGGCCCCGGCGAGGTTGTTGAGTCAACCGGCGCTCCACTTTCGGTAGAGCTTGGCCCCGGTCTTATCGGCTCAATTTACGACGGTATCCAACGTCCTTTAAACGAGATTATGAGGGTTGCCGGAACAAATCTTACAAGAGGTATTGACGTTCCCTCCCTTGACCACCAAAAGAAATGGCACTTTACCCCTGTTGCCAAGGTGGGCGACAAGGTAAGTGCAGGTGACGTGCTGGGTACAGTAAATGAAACAAATGCTGTTTTGCACAAAATTTTAGTACCAAATAATATGCAGGGTACTGTTGAAGCTATCAGCGAGGGAGATTTCTCCATTGACGAAACTGTTGCTGTTCTTAAAAATGAGGGTGGCAATACAAATGTAACAATGGTTACTAAATGGCCTGTTCGTGTGGGCAGACCCTACAAGCGTAAATTGTCCCCTGATATTCTTCTAACTACAGGTCAAAGACCTATCGACACACTTTTCCCACTTGCAAAGGGTGGTGTTGCCGCTGTTCCCGGCCCCTTCGGTTCAGGCAAAACGGTAGTTCAGCACCAGCTTGCTAAATGGGCTGCCGCTGATATTATAGTATATATAGGCTGCGGTGAACGTGGAAACGAAATGACTGACGTTCTTAACGAATTCCCCGAGCTTAAAGACCCACGCACAGGCAATTCACTTATGGAGCGTACGGTTCTTATTGCCAACACATCCGATATGCCTGTTGCAGCCAGAGAGGCTTCTATTTACACAGGTATTACTATAGCAGAGTATTTCCGTGATATGGGCTATACAGTAGCCCTTATGGCTGACTCAACATCACGTTGGGCTGAGGCATTGAGAGAAATGTCAGGACGTCTTGAGGAAATGCCCGGTGAAGAGGGCTATCCTGCATACTTGGGAAGCCGTCTTGCACAGTTCTATGAACGTGCAGGCAGAGTTATAGTAAACGGCAAGGATGACGTTGAGGGTGCATTGTCGGTTATCGGTGCTGTATCGCCTCCCGGCGGTGATATTTCCGAACCGGTTTCACAGGCTACACTGAGAATTGTAAAGGTATTCTGGGGACTTGACGCAAACTTAGCTTATAAGCGTCACTTCCCTGCTATTAACTGGCTGACAAGTTATTCTCTTTATACCGACCAGCTAGAAAAGTGGTTCAGCGAAAATGCTTCTCCCGACTTTATGGAATTAAGAGGCAGACTCCTCTCTTTACTCCAAGACGAGGCGGAGCTTGAGGAAATTGTAAATCTTGTTGGTATGGACGCTCTTTCTGCTCCTGACAGACTAAAGCTTGAAACTTCACGCTCAATTCGTGAGGACTATCTGCACCAAAACGCATTTGACCCTACAGATACCTACACTTCCCTGAAAAAGCAGGTTCTTATGATGCGTTCTATCCTATGCTATTATGACAAGGCTAATGAGGCTTTAAACAAGGGCGCAGATATTGAAATGCTTGTTAATCTTCCTGTTCGTGAAAGAATCGGACGTTACAAATATGTAGAGGAATCCAAAATTGACGATGAATTTGAGACCATTAAATCTCAGCTTGACAGCGATATTAAGGATGCTTTGGAAAGGAGTGAGGACTGATGCCAAAGGAATACCGCACTATAAGAGAGGTTGCAGGACCGCTTATGATGGTAAGCGATGTTGAGGGCGTTACCTATAACGAGCTTGGAGAAATCAAGCTTCCCAACGGAGAAGTTAGACGTTGTCAGGTTCTTGAGGTTGACGGCAGCAACGCTCTTGTTCAGCTTTTTGACTCTGCCGCAGGTATCAACCTTGCAGATTCCAAAGTAAGCTTTTTAGGACGTTCAATGGAACTGCCTGTTTCTCCCGATATGCTTTCACGAGTATTTGACGGTCTTGGCAACCCTATTGATGACGGCCCTGCATTGATTCCCGAAAAAAGATTAGATATTAATGGTACGCCTATGAACCCGGCGGCTCGTGACTATCCTCAGGAGTTTATTCAAACAGGTGTATCCGCTATTGACGGACTTAATACCCTTGTAAGAGGACAGAAACTTCCTATCTTCTCAGCTTCAGGTCTTCCTCACGCACAGCTTGCCGCACAGATTGCACGTCAGGCTGCCGTAAGGGGAAAGGACGAGCAGTTTGCCGTTGTATTTGCTGCTATGGGTATTACCTTTGAGGAGTCTGACTACTTTGTTCAGTCCTTTAAGGAAACCGGTGCTATCGACAGAACAGTAATGTTTGTAAACCTTGCAAACGACCCTGCTATCGAGCGTATTGCAACACCCAGAATGGCTCTCACAGCCGCTGAGTACCTTGCATTCGACTTGGGTATGCACGTGCTTGTTATTATGACAGACATTACCAACTACGCCGACGCTCTGCGTGAGGTTTCTGCTGCACGTAAGGAGGTTCCGGGACGTAGAGGTTATCCCGGATATATGTACACAAACCTTGCTACTCTGTATGAGCGTGCAGGACGTCTGAAGGGCAAGGACGGTTCAATTACACTTATTCCAATCCTTACTATGCCTGAGGATGATAAAACCCACCCAATCCCTGACCTTACAGGCTACATTACAGAGGGACAGATTATTCTTTCCCGTGAGCTGTACAGAAAAGGTATTACACCGCCTATTGACGTATTGCCATCTCTGTCACGTCTTAAGGATAAGGGTATCGGACCTGACCGTACACGAGAGGACCACGCTGCAACTATGAACCAGCTCTTTGCCGCATATGCACGTGGCAAGGACGCAAGAGAACTTATGGTAGTTCTCGGTGAGGCTGCCCTTACAGAAATGGATAAAAAGTATGCTGAATTTGCCGAAGCATTTGAAAGAGAATATGTATCTCAGGGCTACAATACAAACCGTACAATCGAGGAAACTTTAGATATCGGATGGAAGCTTCTCCGTATTCTTCCGCGAAGCGAGCTTAAACGTATCAAGGATGATATGCTTGATAAATACTACGGCAAAGAATAACATTGAGGGTGCTTATCAATGGCTATAATGAATGTTAATCCCACACGAATGCAGCTTACCAAGCTAAAAAAACAGCTTACCACTGCCGTGCGTGGACACAAAATGTTAAAGGATAAACGTGACGAGCTTATGAGACGTTTTATTGACCTTGTGCAGGAAAATAAGCGTCTCAGGGATAAGGTTGAAAGGGAGATTGCACTGTGTAATGCTCACTTTGTAAATGCAAGTGCGGTTATGTCAAAGGAAAGCCTTGACGCTTCACTTATGTCACCAAAACAGCAGGTAAGCTTAAATGTGAGCCAAAAAAATGTAATGAGTGTAAACATACCTGAGTTTACTGCTGAAAGCCGTACGGCTAATGAAGGAGATATATTCCCATACGGTTTTGCTTTTACTTCCTTTGAGCTTGACGATGCGGTAATGTCCCTTAACGATTTACTGCCTGACCTAATCAGACTTGCAGAAATTGAAAAAAGCTGTGAGCTTATGTCGGCAGAAATCGAGAAAACCCGTCGCAGAGTTAATTCTCTGGAACACGTTATGATACCAAGGTATCAGGAAACAATTAAATATATTGCTATGAAGCTTGAAGAAAATGACCGAAGCAGCCGTACAAGGCTTATGAAGGTCAAGGATATGCTCCTTGAAAAGACCTATAATTATTCAAGTAAGTAATGGATTGTATAGGATTAATTTATATTAAAGGAGTGCTTTAAAATGAAAAGAACAAGTAAAATAGTTTCTTTGTTTTTAGTAGTAGTTTTGGCAATATCATCATTTGTATTTGGTGATATAAGTGCCGGTGCAGTATCTTAAATAAAAAGCAATAAAGGGGATTTTTATTTTAGCTTGAATAAATCTCTTTATGACGGTGCTTCGTATCCCAGTCATAGGAACACATACAAGATATATGCTTTTAACGTCAATTCATATTCGGCAAAGACATGCAATAAAAAGCTGTTCAATTATTGTAACAGATTCTATAAGAATGATTATGATGCTTATGTTAACGGTTGCAGTTTGATTTTCGGTGTATCCGGAAACACCTATAAAAACGGAAATATCCTTTCTATAAAACAGAAAGTAACCGGCTCTTCATGGTGGTCATATAAAGCATGTAATGTAAACAAAAAGACCGGTAAAGAGGTTACAAACGAGAGTCTTTTCAAAATGTATGGTTATACAAGAAAGAGCTTTTATAATGCCTTGAAAAATAAGCAGATTAGTAAAACTAAGTCACTTATAAAACAGGGTTCGTACCTGCAACAAGATGCCAACGAAATGCTGGCATACGCAAAAAGCAGTGAATCAAGAAAAGGCTTGCAGGTATATATTGACAGCAGCGGTAAGCTGTGTGCAGTAGCTAAAATAAATACTAAGGTTGCAGCAGATATTTATGAGTATATTTTTAAATTCAGCAAATAATATTAGTGAATAGTATGCTGACAATTTGCAAAGGGAGTTGTCGCAAAGCTATATAGTTCTAAAGGCTTAATATTTATAGCGTTGTGATTGAGCCCGACAAAGTTAATTTTTAATATTGTTCAATAAAACCCGGATGGCTTTTGTCATCCGGGTTTATCTTGTATGCAACTATTTAAACGGTAAATAATGATTTTTGTGACAATGCCTGCAAATAGTGGAAACAAGGCTTGTTAAGTATATCCCTATGTTGTATAATAAATATGTTATATAAGTAATTCCAAAAGTGATTTTCCTACATATAGAGAGGTAACGTATTGAATATTCTACATTTATCTGACATACACTTCGGCAGAAATTACCCCTGCTATAATATTAAAGACAATTTTGCCAAGCACGATTTGATTCTTGAAGAGCTTATTGAGGTTATTGAACAGCTTGACGATAACCTAAAGCCGGAACACATTGTCTTTACAGGGGACATTGTATGGCACGGAAAACCGGCAGAATATAATGAAGCTTTAGTTTGGTTTAAAAAGCTTCTTTCTGTCTGCAATCTTACGGGAAAGGATATATCCTTTTGTGTGGGAAACCATGACGTGGATTTATCATATAACTGTCTTGACAAAGAGTACACCGACGATATGACAACGGAAATTGACGATCTTTATAAGTACGATAACGTCTATAAGGCTGAGCCTTCGTTGATTGCTTATAACAAGTTCTGTTATGATTTAGGTGTTGAACCCTATACATACCCCCTCAAAGGAAAACGAATGTACAGCTACAGCGTAGGCTTTAAGGATGTAAATTTTTCTTGCGGAAAAACCTTGAGAATTGTATCACTGAACACTTCCCTGCTTATGTCACAAAAGCATATTTCTGTTGATAAAATGTGGCTTGGGCAGGAACAGATTAAATCCCTTATGGAGTATGGAATTTTGCCGGCAAGGGATGAGGTGTGGTACACAGTTGCATTGTTTCATCATTCCGACAGGTTTCTCCACCCCAATGAAATCAGTACATATGACAATAGATTTGCAACCTTTCCGATGCTGTTAAACTGTGCAAATCTTCTGCTGTGCGGTCATACCGAAAGTGCCGAAAGACCAAGGCTGAACAAGCAACCGGGAGGCAGAGCAATTCTGTTTGGCGGTGCAACCTATTATAGCGACGACCACATAAATGCGTTTTCAATGCTGTATGTTTCCGAAACAAAAAAGACTATGGGATTTATCCCTTATGTGTACGAAAACGGTTGGCAGGATTACGACTTTGAACATCCCAGGTGGAAACTTAAAAAGCAGAAGGATTTACCTCAGACCGGAGATATTTACGAGGATATAACCATTGTTTGCAGTATAGACCATGAAAGGTTTGAGATAAAAAGTAAATACCTTGAGGTTACAAAAAACTGCGACAGCATTGGGCTTGATAACCACAAGGATATACTTAACACATACAGAATAGATTTTATATCAGACGAAGAAAACCCTGCTGTAAAAATCGGAATTTCAAAGAGAAGAGCACAGTCGGTTTACGGAAATCTTGAATATAAAAAGTTTTTGGAATTTAGCAGGAAAATCGGCAATAAAAAAAGCATAGACTTTATTAATTCAAATCAAGAGGTTATATTTTCATCAACAGATTTTTGCGGTGAGTAAATTCATACCTTTAGCACAGAGCTGTTAAAAAAGCTTTATAAAATTGAGGAGTATTACAAGGTTAAGCTTGTACTTCCCAAGAGCTTTTCAGATGATGATAATGTGAAAATCAATTTGCTTCTTGATATTGCTGAGAAAGGTTATTCGGATAAAATAGTTTTTTGTAATAATGATTCATATGTTGCAGACAAACACAAGCTTGAGAAATTATACAACTCAGGAATAAAAAATAACCAGTTTTGTGTTGTGTCAAAACAACCTTTCAAGGTTGAATTATTCGGCGTTAATATTGACATTTTTGACGCCACACTTTACGGCGGTGTTTATAGCATTGATGTATCAGATATAAAGCACAAATATACCACATTTGCCCACGGTGATGAGAGAAAATACAAACTGCAAAACACAGAAAAACAGATATTCTTCCTTTCAAAAGGCGATAAAGATATTGTCTTAGACTTTTTTGCAGATTGCAATATTCTTGAATTTGATAAAGATATTAAAGTAGAGATAAAAAACAGATGAAAGTATTAGAAACAAAAAATAAAGATATAATCATCGGTAAAATGCTAAGGAATGCTGCTTTCGGTATTATTCTTATGGAAATTGCCGGTGCAATTACCTACATAATTGACGGCATAATGACAAGCCGTTTTCTTGGAGATATTGCATTAGCGGCAAGCGGTATTGCAAGTGTATCCTATACTATACTTGCCATTATCAGCGGTGTAATATCGGCAGGAGGGCAAAAAATATGTTGCAATGAAATCGGAAGCGGTAAAAAGGAGCAGGCGAACAAAACCTTTTCAATGGTTATATTTATCACCCTTGTTGTATCAATAATCATAGTTCTTTTAGGCATAATTTTTTCAGGCTTCCTTGCGAGTTTAATGGGTGCAGATGTGAAAGATGCTACTCTTCACAACAATACCTCCGACTATATCAGGGGCTTTTTTATCGGTGCTCCCGGTCATATTTTTGTTGCAGTCCTTATTCCTCTTGTACAGCTTAATGGCTCAAACAAGCTTATTACTGCTTCTATTGCAGTGCTTACAATCAGCGATATTGCAGGGGATTTTCTGAATGTTGCGGTGCTTGGCTGGGGACTTTTTGGTATGGGCTTAGCCACATCAATAAGCTACTATTTAAGCGCATTTGTGCTTTTACTATCATTTATAAGCAAGAATTCCCTCTTTAAAATCAGCTTTAATAAATTGTGTTTTTACAATTTACACCGACTGGTTACAATCGGTATGCCAAGAGCAACCAAAAGAATCGGTAATTTTTTGCGACCGTTTTTTATTAACAGACTTATTCTCTTTGCCGGAGCAGGAGTTGCGATGGCGTCCTTTACCGTATAGCAGAATATCCGTTACCTGGCTGAAAGTGTCGGAGTAGGTATCGGCGGTGCAGTATTTCTCATTGTTGGAATTTTTCTTGGGGAAAAGGACATTGATTCCCTTGTGGCTACCTCAAAGAAAGCATTACAATATATCCTGATTTTTGTAGGCGGACTTGCAATTATCTACTTTTTCCTGTCACCGTTCCTTGCACACCATTTGTTACACACTGAATCATAAGCGACATCCATTTTTGTTGAAAGGATTTGTCGGTGGTAATCCAATCTATATTTTGGTCAGAGTATAGATATAAATCCTTTTCTTTTCTTTCTATGACGTTCCCCAGAAATCGGAGAACGGCAGTTTGCAAACCTGCCATTCCGTGATAGAGGGGTTGATTATCACTTAAAGCCGTTTTTTCTGTCGCTGTTTCAAAGGGCAGAGGAGGTTTTATTATATCATCAGCCACCGAAAAAGAATAACACGGCTCTCATCATTTCTCTCATTATCACCGGAGTAGTAGTTACAACGGCTGTAGTTGTATTTTTACTCTTTTTCTTACTTAAGTTCCAACTCGGCGGAATTACTCCGCCGATTGCGTCACCCTCTGTTACGGAGAATGTGACCGATGTTTACACCGAACCTGACACCGAAGAACCCACCCAAAAACCTACCCAAAAGCCCACCCAAAAACCTGCCAAGCCCACAGCCAAACTGCCCTATACCGACAGCCTCGGCAAGATCGGAGACTATGATTTCGCTTGGATATCCGACGCTATGAGCGGCAGCCTTGACGGCCCCTACCTCAGCAAAGACGAGCTTCTCGGAAAGTGGAAAGGCGAATTCATATTCGACGGCATATGGGAGCTTGTCTATGTTACAATAGATACTGACGGCACGGTAACCGTACAGCCGTATAAGATCAACTACGGCGACGGCTGGGAGAACGAGTCGGGCGATCCGTCCTATGATTTCAGCGGTTCCTTCGACGTCAATCGAGTATTCGGTGATGGCGGCTACGGCAAAATTGATTTATATGAATTCATCAAATCCGGCAAGACCCAGTACGGCATAGGCGAGTTAAAAACGACCAGCGGCAACAAGGCTAAAGTATATCTTGTAAGGCCATAAAGCAACAGGAGTTTAAAATGTCCAAGTTTTGTTTTAAATGCGGTGCGGAGCTAAGAAGCGAATATATACTTAAAGTACTTGATAAACATACTGGAAATGATTTTATGAATATTGAAAAAGCAAATACTAATTTTAAAAAAGCTTTTGAAATAGATGTAAAAAAGTTATAGAAAAAGACATTTGGAATGATTTAATAGATATTGTAAATTTGCGAAATATGTTTGTACATAATAACGGAATGACGGATTGATGCTATTTTGATGATGTAACAGACGGAATCGTTGGAATTATTAGAGCCGGTTGAACGTTCTGATGCCTGAAATAAGCACCAAAACGAGAAAATCAGACCATGCTCCGTACATAAAAACATATGAAAAAACGGCTTAAACGCAGTGTTTAAGCCGTTTTTGCTTGGCAGGGGCAGAAGGACTCGAACCCTCGGCACGCGGTTTTGGAGCGACTGTTGAAAGTTCCAAAAAGCTGATAGCAATGCCATTTTTAAGCCGTTTTCGCACTATTACCAGAACATCAAAATCATTTTGATGCTTTTTTGATGCTATTGAAAAATTCCTGCCCACTTAACTTCCTCGTTACTATGTATATCATAACATAATAAAAATTCATTGTAAAGCAATCAGTAGCTCAAAATTTGCGCCACTGTAAACAAAGAAAAGAGATTTTTATTTATCCTTAATATACTCATGTGGTGAAGGTTGAAATCACGGGTATGATATTTTGATTTTTAAAAAAATAAGATTTTCTCTTTTAAAAATAGCTGTTGAGTTTCAAAAATATAAGTGATATAATAAAATAAACATAAAAAACAGAAACATGTATAATAAATGGTGAATACTTATAATCAAGCGATTGCAAAATCTCAATAAAAGATAAATGTTTTTATAAAGATATTGCTCCATTCCCAATACTGCTCAGCAGTCCTTGTAATAAAAAAAGCGATCTGTTTTACTATACATTAAAAGCTGTAATATTTAGGAGATGATTAAGTGTCAAATATCACCAAGAGGGCGTTAGAAGCATCACTAAAAAATCTTTTGCTTCAAAAACCGCTGAATAAAATTACTGTTGGTGATATTGCCAATGACTGTGGTATTAACCGTATGACTTTTTACTACCATTTTAAGGATATTTACGATCTCATCGAATGGTCGTGTGTTGAAGATGCGACAAAAGCATTGGAAGGTAAAAAGACATATGATACCTGGCAAGAGGGATTTTTAAACATCTTTAATGCAGTGCTTGATAATAAACCCTTTATTATGAATGTATATCGATCTGTCAGTCGTGAACAGATAGAAATGTACTTGTATAAGCTTACATACAATCTTCTTATCGATGTTGTTAACGAAAAATCAGTCGGTATGGCAGTGAGTGACGAGGATAAGAAATTCATAGCCGACTTTTATAAATACGCATTTGTCGGCATTATGCTTAATTGGATTAGAAACGATATGAAGGAAGAACCAAAGCAGATTGTTGACCGTCTCAGTGTTCTGATTCACGGAAATATTACCCGCACATTGAATAATGTCCGAACAGACAAGCCTTTGTCAAATCAATAAAAATGCAAAAAATTCTTACAATTTAGCCGCAGTGATAAAACTTTTATCACTGCGTTTTTTCTGTTTATTGTTAATTAAGCTAAATTTCCATAAAATAAAAGTACCAAATAAATCAAGGAGGTTTCTTTATGTATTATGCAAGCGGTAATTATGAATCATTTGCACGTCCTTTAAAGCCTGAGGGCGTAGATCACAAGTCAGCTTATATCATCGGTACAGGTCTTGCTGCGTTGACAGCAGCCTGCTACCTTGTACGAGACGGACAGATGAAAGGTGAACACATCCATATATTTGAAAAAGAACCCATTCCGGGCGGTGCCTGCGATGGCTGGGAATATCCCGGTGTAGGATATGTCATGCGCGGTGGACGTGAAATGGATAACCATTTCGAGGTAATGTGGGATCTGTTCCGTTCTATTCCTTCAATTGAAACAGAAGGCGTGAGCGTTCTGGATGAGTATTACTGGCTCAACAAGAAGGATCCGAACTACTCGCTATGCCGTGCGACCGTCAATCGCGGTGAGGATGCCCATACCGACGGAAAATTCGGTCTCTCCGACAAAGGCGCAATGGAAATTATGAAGCTTTTCTTCACACCGGATGAACAGCTTTATGACAAGCGCATCACTGACTTTTTTGACGATGAGGTTTTAAACTCAAACTTTTGGCTCTATTGGCGCACGATGTTTGCTTTTGAAAACTGGCACAGTGCTCTGGAGATGAAGTTGTATATCAAGCGTTACATTCATCATGTGGGAGGTCTTCCTGATTTCAAAGCATTGCGCTTTACCAAGTACAATCAATATGAGTCGATGATTCTGCCAATGATAAAATATCTGGAGTCCTTTGGTGTACAGTTCCATTACAACACAAAGGTTGTCAATGTAGAATTCGACATTCTGCCTGATAAGAAACAGGCAAAGAGAATTGAGTTGCTTGTCAACGATAAAACGGAGTATGTTGATCTGACCGAAAACGATCTTGTGTTCATCACAAACGGCGGATGTGTAGAGAATTCCACCATTGGTTCCCAAAATACACCTGCTTCCTTCAAAACCGAAATCAAACCCGGCGGTGGCTGGGATATGTGGCGTAAAATTGCGGCGCAGGATCCCGCATTCGGACATCCTGACAAATTCTGTTACGATCCCGAACAGTCTAATTGGATGAGTGCTACCGTTACCACACTGGACCAGCGTATTATTCCTTATATTAAAAATATATGCAAACGTGATCCATTTTCCGGCGGTGTTGTCACAGGCGGTATAGTAACGGTAAAAGACTCTAACTGGTTGTTGAGCTGGACCATTAACCGTCAGCCGCAATTCCGTAATCAGCCAAAGGATCAGTGCCTTGTATGGGTTTATGCACTGTTTTCAGATAAACCAGGCGACTATGTAAAAAAACCTATGCGAGAGTGCACCGGCAAGGAAATTTGTATGGAATGGCTGTATCACATTGGCGTCCCGGAAAGCGAAATTGAAGATATGGCTGAGCACAGTGCCAACACCGTGCCGGTTATGATGCCTTATATCACTGCTTTCTTTATGCCTCGTACGGCAGGCGACCGTCCGAATGTTGTGCCTGACGGAGCAGTGAACTTCGCATTTCTCGGTCAGTTCGCTGAAACTAAACGCGATACAATTTTTACCACCGAATACTCTATGCGTACAGGTATGGAAGCTGTTTACACTCTGCTTGATATTGACCGCGGAGTACCCGAGGTGTGGGGCAGCGTATATGATATACGTGATCTGCTCAATGCCACAGTGCAGCTGCGTGACGGTAAAAAGATTACTGAGATGGAGCTTGGACTCAAGGAAAGGATTGCTCTAAAAGAGGTCCTCAAAAAAGTGCAAGGTACGGATATCGAAAAATTGCTGAGAGAGTACAATATAATCTGATGTAAACAATGCCTCTGCCTATACACAAGGCAGAGGTTATTCAATTAATAGTTTTACATAATTCATATTCATCAACCCATATTATTGCTCATACGGCAAATATTTTCTTCTGATTTTATCAATTGTCAGCATATATTATGTCAAAAGGAAATAAATGTAGCTTATAACAGTATTCAGGAGATGTGCGTTATGAATATACTGTTGGAACTTTCTTTCATATTCTTTATCGGCTCTGTATTCGGTTGGGTGACTGAACTCTTGTTTCGCCGCTTTATTTCAAGCGCAAATCCTGAAAGAAAATGGATAAATCCCGGCTTTTGTACTGGACCGTATCTGCCGCTTTACGGCGTAGGACTCTGTGTTCTGTTTCTGGTGGCTAATCTTGAAAAATACCGTTTTACTCAAAATTCATTCCTGAATAAAATTGTATTATTTATAATTATGTCAATACTAATGACAGTTATTGAGTACATTGCAGGTATAATAGCTTTAAAGGTAAGCAATATTCGTCTTTGGGACTATTCGGATAAATGGGGTAATATTAAAGGAATTATTTGTCCTGAATTTTCTTTGATATGGGCACTTCTCGGCGGTATTTATTACTTCGCAATTCATCCGTTAATAAAAGATTCTGTACGGTGGCTTAGCGAGAATTTAGCTTTTTCATTTTTTATAGGCTTATTTTTCGGAGTTTTTATCATAGATGTAGTACATTCCATGCAGTTAGTAGCAAAGCTTAAAAAATATGCTGATGAGAATAAAGTTATCATACGCTATGAACAGATTAAGTTACACATTAGAAACTCATACGAACAAACGGCAAAAAAATATCGCTTTTTTCATCCTTTTTCAGCAGACAGACCTGTTTTGGAATATATTAAAGATATAAAAGGTACACTTGAGGAACATCAAAAAAAGAAATAATCAGAAAGGATTTTTACTATGAATAAAACAGTTAAAAAAATAATAATAGGTTCCGGTATTACTGCAAGTGCCTTGGCAGCAGCAGGTGCTGCATCATATAT
This sequence comes from Oscillospiraceae bacterium, assembly GCA_029218825.1. Taxonomy (GTDB): domain Bacteria; phylum Bacillota; class Clostridia; order Oscillospirales; family Acutalibacteraceae; genus Ruminococcoides. Next base: position 13,312 of record JAQXSC010000092.1, read on the forward strand.
AATTACAAATAAGTTAGTGAAAGTGGCGCTTGACCGTGAAGATCCGCTGAAAATGAAAAAATCCATACAGAAAATTTCAGGCTCGGCAGAAAAGGAAGAAAGCTTAGAATTGCAGACTGCAACAGAGGAAAAACTAAAAAACAGCGAATGTGAAACAATTGAAATTACAGCTCGTGACGGTGAGAAATTGGTAGGTCATCTTCATACGTGCGAAAATGCAAAGCGAACTATTATAGCTATGCACGGGTGGCGCTCATCATGGACGAAAGACTTTGGTTTGATATCTGATTTCTGGCACAATAATGACTGCAATGTTTTATACGTCGAACAGCGCGGTCAAGGCAGCAGCGGCGGAAATTATATGGGTTTTGGTCTTTTAGAACGCTATGATTGTCTTGATTGGATAAATTGGGCTAAAGAAAAGTATGATGATTTGCCTATCTACTTATTCGGTGTTTCTATGGGAGCATCTACTGTTCTTATGGCATCGGGATTGGAACTTCCCGAAAATGTTCACGGTATTATTGCTGACTGCGGATATACTTCTCCACACGCAATATGGAAACATATTGTAGAGAACAATTTGCATTTTCATTATAACGGTATTCGTGGAGCAATTGCTAACGATATATGTAAAAGAAAAATCCGGATAGGCTCAAAAGATTACTCCTGCACAGATGCGCTCAAGGAGTGCAAAGTGCCGATACTCTTTATCCACGGGACAGACGATCACTTTGTGCCGGTTGAAATGACATATGAAAACTATCAGGCGTGTGCTTCTCCAAAACGATTATTTATTGTTCACGGTGCTGAACATTGTTTGAGTTACCGGGTTGATAAAGAAGGCTATGAAAAAGCCGTTGAAAATTTCTGGAAGGATTACGATAATTAGTATTTATTCATAAAGATAAAATAAACTCTGGGCTTTTGAAAAGTTATATGGTATATGTTTGTGCTGCGAAAGGTGGCATAAACTATGGATATACTCGAAGATTTATACTATGGAAACTTATTCCCTCACGAAAAATGCGCTAAGCTTGATGATGAAATGAAAGAGTTGCTCGGGTTGCTCAACAAAAATGAGGAAAAACTTACGTCAACTCTTTCCGATGAACAGAAAGAAACCTTTGAAAAATACAAGGACTGCAATCGGGAAATTTCTGAAATCAGTGAACGACAATCCTTTATCATGGGATTTAAGCTTGGTGCAAAGATTGTCATTGAATCAATGACCTGAAAGAACAACAGCAAACAGGAGATCACGTAAAATGTGGTCTCCTGTTTTTGCAAGTTACATATTCAAAATCTGCGTCGCAGAAAACAAAGATAAGCGTTGAAACCGCTGAAAAGTTTGTGTATCAAGCTGATTGAGTTTTCCGGTCTGTATTTTAATGCTTTCTGTTCCTATTAGGGAAACAAAACTCCATCCAATTGATAAAATCTTCCTCTGTCAGTTTTCCATCCATACATTCGTTTCTCTTGGTCATAGCCTCATATTTCCACTTCTTAAAATCATCCTCAAGGATAGTATGAGCCTTAACTCTGGCGGAATATCTTTTGTAATACTTGTTATAAATCTTAATGGCGGCGTTGTCCGCCGTTTTCTTTTTGTAGTTTTCAAGTGCCATAATGTCCTGACAGTTCCGTGTTTCACCCTCGGCAAATCTGTCGCAGTAGTTTGTGTTGTAATTGCCCTTCATAATAAAATACTTGTCACAGCGTTTGCATTTTCTGAAACGAATATCCTGTTCAAGTATTTTCGTAAATTCAAGTTCAAGTGCTTTCCTGATGTTCCTGAATTTATAACTTGTGTTAGGGGATATAGGGAAACGACAGAACACTTCCATCTCGGCATTACTTAAATTATATTTCTTTTGAAATTCCTTATGCTGTTCCGTCGGCTCATATTCATTCATAATTCTGCTGAGAAAATCTTCTTGAGATAAATGAATCGGCAGGATTTTGCCATTGGGATTGCTTCTGCTGTAACTAAAATACTCCTCTCTTTGAATTGTCAGAGGCTGATTATGAATTGTTTTATAAAGATAATACCTTTCTGCCGGCTTGATTTTCTCCATTACTTCTGGATAAAAGTCCTCGTCAAAACAGAATTCTATTAGCTCCTTATACTCATTCTGTAATGTAATTAGATAGTTGTAATAACACATTAGACCTTCAACTGGTAAGTTTTCTTTCAAAAACACCGGAGGACAAACTGCTGAGTATAAAGACGCATTTGCTATATTCTCAATGAAAAATTTGCTGTCTGTATATCTGAAAAACATTTCAACATTCTCCTGATTACAGTTGTATATTTTTTCAGATTTTTCGTTAATATCAATGTGTTTTTTCTCTTCACTGTTTTTAATTAAGTTATCAAAAGCAGAAACGAATCCGTAGCTTTCTTTGAATGGCGTTTTAAAGTCTGCATAGATAAAATCAAGTATTCCCTCGCCTATTTGCAGGTTAATGACAGCACCGCTAAGCACATTATGAAGCGGCTCTTCTTTTTTAATTTTATATTTGTCCTTAAGATTTTGAAAATACTCGTCACTCTCATCCCAGTCAATACTATATTTTGCAGAGAAATGTTCCCGCAAGGCTTTGTTTTTCTCTAAGCCTTCAACCCTACTCTGTTCATAATCAGCAATATCTTCCTCAGACAAAATATCAGGATGAACCTCTCTGAGTGAGCGTTCAAGTTCTTCAAATTCATCAATAGCATCTTTCATAGAAAGGTCTTCATTAACCCTATCAACTTTGATTGAAAACAATTTCGAGTCAGGATCGAATGATGCAAAGTTAATGAAGAAATCATAGTACACATAGCTGTTGCTTTGCCTTGAAATATTATATTTTTCATAATCTGTATGTTTATATTCCGAGTAATCTTTTTTCATAATCTGCTCCCAAAATTAGAAAATGTAAATACTTTAGATTTTCGATAATCAACATCACTCTAACTAAGATTATACAATTCTATTGTCTGACTGTCAATTTTCTGTTATTTTAAAATCAGAGGTGAAGAAGATGAATGAAAATTGTTATAAAAGTTATGACGAACTGCCGTTGATGTTATCGGTGCAGGAGATTGCAATAGTACTTGGAATATCAAAGACGAGTGCATATGAATTGGTCAGGTCAAAAGGTTTTCCTGTTCTAAAAATTGGGTCAAGAATGGTTGTTCCAAAAGAAAAGTTCCGTGAATGGGTAGAGCAGAATACAGGAGGAAGTATTTGAAATATAATTCTATAAATAATGCAAAACATTACTTTACTCTGCCGAATGAAATATTTTGTCTTGGCTTATCCTCGGGAGAAATTGCTGTGTACTGTTATCTTTTGCGGTGTGAGAACAGGAAAACATATCAGTGCTATCCAAGCTACCGAACAATTGGAAAAGCTTTGAAAATGAGTCAGAATACTGTAAGAAAATATGTTCAAAGCCTTGAAGATAAACATTTAATCTCGACCGAGAGAACAGAGGTAATTACAAAAGACGGGCGAAAACGCAACGGTACATTGCTATATACTATTCGTCCGATTGCAGAAGCTATTGATTACTTTCACAGTGAGCAGTTGTGGAGAAACGCATAATTTCAAGGAAATTATGAAAAGCAGGTTAAAGTGGGGCGTCTCCCCACGGTGTCACATCAGACGGCAGAGCCGACTGTTATGCGGTTTTGCAGTATGTCAAAAATCAGAATTTGAGGTGTCTATCAAAAATGAGCGAAAATAAGAAGAAATATGCCTATTGGATGAAACCTTCAATGGTTGAAGAAATGACAGAAATGCTTGATGAAGCTAATGCAACTTCAAAAAGCGATTTTGTCTGTCAGGCTGTTCAGTTTTACATCGGTTATCTTCATCAGAAAAAATGTATTGATTATCTTTCACCAATCCTTGCACAAACAATTAAAAGCGAAATTAAAAGCGTTGAGAAAAATATTTCCGAGATGCTGTTCAAGGTTGCTGTTGAACAAGCAAAATTGAGTAATGTGATTGCGGCAACAAATCAGATTGATAATCATTCATTGTCAGCACTGAATAATCTCTGTGCAGAAGAAGTCGCAAGGAACAACGGTATCATAACCTTTGAAAATGCGTACAAATTCCAACGGAGTTAATAAATGCCGAAGATTATTTTTACAAGCCGATATATAAAAAATCCTGCATCTTCAAATGCAGGTAAGCTGATAAAATATATGGGTACTCGTGAGGGCGTTGAAAAGTTGCCTAACGGTATTGATAACGCCCCTGCAACTAAAAAGCAAAATGATTTGATATGCACTGCACTTAAAACTGTTCCTGAGTCGTGGGATTATCCAGAAATGAAGTCTTATCTTGAAAATAAGACAAAGGCTAATGCAACAGAATTCCTCAACGAATTTCTTGAACGCAATGCTGACAAAATAGGCGGTGTTAAAAAGCTGGTGAACTATTATGCTAAAAGACCCAGTGTGGAGAAGTTAGGTAAACACGGATTGTTTTCTCAAACTGATGAGAAGATAAATCTTGATGAGGTTGCTGATGAAGTTTCAAATCACAATGGAATTGTGTGGACTCATGTTATTAGTCTTAAAAGAGAGGATGCTGAACGGCTAGGCTACAACAATGCAAATGCTTGGAAAAGTTTAGTCAGAAGAAATGCTTTAGAAATAGCCAAGGCACACAAGATAGAGCCGAGCGACTTGCAATGGTACGGAGCATTTCATAACACAACACATCATCCTCACATACATCTGCTGGTTTATTCTAAATCAGGACAAGGCTATCTTACTAACAATGGTATTGAGCGTATGCGTAGTTCATTCGGTAATGACATATTCAGAAATGAGCAGTACAAGCTGTTTGAAATGCAGACAGAAATCCGTGACGAACTTAAAAATGAAGCAAAGAATGTAATTGATGATTTACTCAGCACCGTTGGTACAAATGTATATGTGTCCGATAAAATGGTTGAGCCGTTTAGAAAACTTGATGAACAGCTCAAAAGTTACAACGGCAGGTTGATGTACGGCTATCTTCCTAAATCAATCAAGGAAACCGTCAATAATATTGTAGCTGAGCTCGCAAAGGATAAAAATTTGTCAAAACCCTATACAAAGTGGAATGAAATCAACAGAGAAAAGCTGTCATTGTATTACGATAAAGAAAAGCCTGATATACCTCTTGAAGATAACAAGGAATTCAGAAGTATCAA
>JAQXSC010000093.1 GCA_029218825.1 Oscillospiraceae bacterium
TGACCTTTTGTGACCTTTGTTGATTATATTATAAACTAAAGTCAGAGAAAGTCAAAGTCAAATAAAGTCAAATTATTATGATATTTTTAAGCTTATCTCGTTCAATCTCTTTTATTCTCGTTTTTTCTAACTTTTTAAAAATTTTTTGAATTTTTTATTGACAAAGGCTTATATATTTAGTATATTATTGTAAAACATATGATTAATTATTCATATGTTCATTTGTTTAACTTTTGGAGGTTATTATGGATAAACAAGATAAAATTCCGGAACTTGAGATACTGTTTGAACTTGCAGACCTGTTTAAGGTTTTCGGCGATTCTACAAGGCTCAGGATTCTATACACCCTCTTTGACGGTGAACACGCTGTTGGAGAAATTTCGGACATACTAAATATGGAACAATCTACAATTTCTCACCAACTCCGAGTTTTAAGGACAAATAAACTTGTAAAGGTCAGACGTGAGGGCAAACAGATTTACTACAGCCTTGATGACGACCACGTTAAGAAAGTAATAGAAATGGGACTTGACCACGTATTGGAGTGATAATATGAAATACAAATTGTTAATGGAAGGACTTGACTGCGCTCATTGTGCATCAAAGGTAGAACAGGCTGTTGCAAAAACAGATGGCTTTGAAAATGTAAGCCTTGTGTTTGCAAAAAAGACCCTGTACTTTGAACACAACAAGGACAAAAACATTGTGAAAATTGTACAGGATATTACCGACAGCATTGAGGACGGTGTGACAGTATCTGAAATCGGCGACCATAAAAATGCAGAGAAAAAAAGTTTATGGAAATCAAATCTGCCGTTATTTGTTGCCATAGTATTCGGAATATCCGCATTAACCTGTGAAATTGCAGGAGTTAATGAAATTGCTGTTGCAGTACTCAGCGGAATTGCCATTGTGCTTTCAGGTTACGAGGTGTTTATCTCCGGTGCAAAATCGGTAATTAAATTTAAGATAGACGAAACCACTTTAATGTCAGTAGCCGTAATTGCAGCTTTCTGCTTGTTGCAGTTTGTTGAGGGAGCAATGGTTACTATCCTCTTTGGAATCGGCGAAATGCTTGAGGAAAAGGCAGTTGAAAATTCTCGCAGGAGCATTGAAAAACTTGCAAACATTCAGCCTGATGTTGCTACTATTCTTGAAAACAATGTAGAAAAAGAAGTCAAGGCAGAAAGTGTAAAAACAGGCTCTGTTATTATTGTTAAACCACACCAGAGAATCCCCCTTGACGGAATTGTAATTGAGGGTGCAAGTACGGTTGATACCTCTGCACTTACCGGAGAGAGTATTCCACAGGATTGCACAGGCGGTTTTAAAGTGTTAAGCGGTATGATGAACGGTGAGGGTTTGCTAAAGGTCAGAACTACCAAAGAATATCACGACAGTACTGCAAACAGAATTATTAAACTTGTTGAGGAAGCATCTATTACAAAGAGCAAAAATGAAAAGTTGATTACAAGATTTGCCGGTATTTATACCCCTATTGTTGTTTTAATTTCACTTGCTGTTGCATTTTTGCCGCCCCTGTTGGGAATGGGCGAATTTAGTATGTGGATATATCGCGGACTTGTTTGCCTTGTTGCATCCTGCCCCTGCGCTATAGTAATTTCCGTTCCCCTATCCTACTATTCAGGTATCGGTGGTGCGTCAAAATACGGAATACTGTTTAAGGGTGGAAAATATCTTGAGGCACTTGCAAAGGCGGACACAATGGTATTTGACAAAACAGGTACTTTGACAAAGGGCAAACTTGAAATAGTAAAAATAACTCCTTATAAAAATTATTCTCAAAAAGAAATATTATCTTTAGCCGCTGCCTGTGAAAAGAACTCCTCCCACCCTATTGCACAGGCGATTAAAAGCAGTTACAAAGGTGCTGAAATTGAACTTGAAAATTACAAGGAAAAATCAGGCTACGGTGTTTCTGCTATATATAAAGGAAAAGAACTTGTTTGCGGTAACAGAAAATTGTTAAAAGATAACATAGACACAGATGCCACAGTATTTTTAATTTATGACGGCGAATTGATTGGCTCTATTGAAGTCAGAGATACAGCCAGAGATGAGTCAAAATCGGTAATTGAAAAGTTGAAAAAATCAGGAATTAAAAAACTTGTTATGCTGACAGGTGATGATAAGAAAATTGCCAAGAAAGTATCGGAGGAACTTGCTTTAACCGAATACTACGGAGAACTTTTGCCGGAAGATAAAGTAAACATTGTCAAAAAGTTGAAAGAAAACAGCAAGGGCGTAAGTTTTGTAGGTGACGGAATTAACGACTCCCCTGTTATCACCGCTTCCGACTGCGGTTTCGCTATGGGATTTGGCAGCGATGCGGCAATTCAATCCGCTGATGCTGTGCTGACCTCCGACAATTTAACAGCATTACCAAAGGGAATTAAGATTGCAAAAAAGACAGTAGCAACCGTAAAATTCAATATCGCATTTGCCCTTATTATCAAGGCATTGGTAATTATTCTTGCCTTCTTTGGAATTGCGGCAATATGGATGTCTGTAATCGCCGATACCGGTGTATGTATGGTATGTGTGCTGATTGCAACAAGACTTTTAAAGGTAAAAGTATAAAAATTTTAGTATATGAGGGCAGAAGTTTACTTCTGCTCTTTACTTTTTGATTTTTTTGTACTATAATATAGTTTAATTATGAATTACTATGCGATTGTATAGATAAGGGAGAAGTTACACCATGATTAGTGGCGCAGATATAATGGTAAAATGTTTGGAAGCCGAGGGCGTTGATACAGTCTTTGGTTATCCCGGTGCGACAATTTGTCCATTTTACGATTCACTATATGATTCTACTACTATTAAACACGTTCTTGTAAGGCAGGAACAGAATGCCGCTCACGCAGCAAGTGGTTATGCTCGTGCCTGTTCAAGACCCGGAGTTTGCGTGGCTACTTCCGGTCCCGGCGCAACAAACCTTATTACAGGTATTGCTACTGCATATATGGATTCAATTCCGATGATTGCAATTACCGGACAGGTTCGTTCGGACTTGCTGGGTAGAGATGTTTTCCAAGAGGCTGATATTACAGGTGCTTGTGAGCCCTTTACAAAACACAGTTATCTTGTTGAGAAAACAGAGGACTTACCCCGTATTTTTAAAGAGGCTTTCCATATTGCAAAAACAGGCAGACCCGGACCTGTGCTTATTGATATTCCACAGGATTTGCAGGAAAATATGTTAGACTCCTTTGAATATCCTGAAACAGTTGATATTAAAGGTTATAAGCCTAACACAAAGGGACATCTTGTTCAGATTAAACGTGCAGTTGAGTTAATTAAAAAATCCAAACGTCCCCTAATCGTTGCAGGCGGCGGTGTTTTAAGTTCAGGGGCAAAACTGAAATTGCAAAAATTTGCGGAAATGACCCAGATTCCCGTACTGTCAACTATGATGGGTATAGGCGTTATGCCAAGCGACCACCCTCTGTATTTAGGTATGCTTGGTACTCACGGAAGAAAATCCGCAAATGCCGCTCTCCACAAATCAGACCTGACAATCGTTTGCGGTGCACGTCTTGGTGACAGAGCCATTGCCGCTCCCGACCAGATGAGCAACCAGACGCAGATAATACATATTGATATTGACCCTGCGGAAATCGGCAAAAATGTTAAAACCACAGTTCCTATCGTTGGTGATATGAACAATGTTTTAAAGCATCTTATTGATAACATTGAAGACTATAAAATCAATGATGAGTGGGATATTGAGGTTAAGGATTTAAAGGCTCACTATCAAAGCAAAATTTCCACCTTTGAGGGTTTTGTTGAGCCGAGAACTTTAATCAGCAAACTTAGTTTTATGCTGAAAAGCAAGGCAATTTTGTGCGCAGACGTTGGTCAAAACCAAATTTGGTGTGCTAACAATTTCAGAATCAGAGAAGGCCGTTTCTTAACCACAGGCGGTATGGGTACTATGGGTTACTCTGTTCCTGCGGCTATCGGCGCAAAAATGGCAAGAAAAACAAGAGATGTTGTTGTTGTTTGCGGTGACGGCAGTTTTCAGATGAGCCTTAACGAACTTTCAACTATTGTTCAGAATAACCTTAATATCAAAATTATAGTTATGAGAAATCACCGCTTGGGTATGGTAAGAGAGTTACAGGATAAATGCTACAACGGCAGACATTCCGCTACTATTCTCAACGACGAGCCTGATTTTGTTGCTCTTGCCAAGGCTTACGGTATTGACAGCGCAGAGGTTTCTTCCAACGAAGAGGCTGAAAAGTTCGTGAAAAATATCGTTGAAAGCGACAAACCTTTTGTTCTTGTGTGTAATGTGCACCCTGACACTCCTTCAATTCTATAGGAGGTTAAATAAATGAAATACACTTTATCTATTTTAGTTGAAAACCAAGCCGGCGTTCTTTCCAAAATTTCCGGACTGTTCTCACGTCGTTCATATAACATTGATTCACTTGCCGTTGGTGTTACTACCGACCCCTCTGTTTCAAGAATTACCGTTGTTGCAAACGGTGACGAGTATGTTGTTGAGCAACTTGAAAAACAACTTAACAAACTTATTCCGGTAATTAAGGTTAAACGCCTTGTAGAGGGCGAATTTATCAGCAGAGAGTTAAGCCTTATTAAGGTTCACTGCCCCTCTGCAAAAAGGTTTGAGCTTATAAAAATTGCTGAACTTATGGATGCAAAAATCGTTGACGTTGCCGCTAACACGGTAACATTTGAGTATTGTGAAACCGCTGAAAAAACACAGACGCTCACAGATTTACTAAAACCGTATGGTATCCGTGAACTTGTCAGTACCGGCACAGTTGCCATTGATAAGGGCAAGGCTGAAGTTACTGCTTAATTCACGAAAACATATAATAATTTATTATAAACCGCTTTTGCGGCAAGGAGGAAATCTAAAATGTCAGATGCAAAAATTTTCTATCAATCAGACTGTAATCTTTCTCTTCTTGAGGGTAAGACTATAGCAATTATCGGCTACGGCAGCCAAGGTCACGCTCATGCTCTTAACCTTAGGGATTCAGGTTGCCACGTAATTATCGGTCTTTACGAAGGCTCAAAATCTTGGGCTAAGGCTGAGGCTCAGGGCTTTGAAGTTTATACTGCTGCTGAGGCTGCTAAAAAAGCCGACATCATTATGATTCTTATTAATGACGAAAAGCAGGCTGCTATGTATAAGAAGGACATCGCTCCTAACTTAGAGGCAGGTAATATGCTTATGTTTGCTCACGGTTTCGCTATCCACTTTGGCCAGATCATTCCACCTGCTGACGTTGACGTTACAATGATCGCTCCAAAGGGACCCGGCCACACAGTACGTTCAGAGTACGAGGTTGGCAAGGGTGTTCCTTGTCTTGTTGCTGTTGCTCAGGACGCTACAGGTAAAGCACAGGAAATGGCTTTGGCTTATGGTGCAGGTATCGGCGGCAGCCGTGCAGGTATCCTTGAAACAACATTCCGTACAGAAACAGAAACTGACCTATTCGGTGAGCAGGCTGTTCTTTGCGGTGGTGTTTGCGCACTTATGCAGGCAGGTTTTGAAACACTTTGCGAGGCAGGTTACGACCCAAGAAACGCTTACTTCGAGTGTATCCACGAAATGAAGTTAATCGTTGACCTTATTTATCAGTCAGGCTTTGCAGGTATGAGATATTCAATCTCCAACACTGCTGAATACGGCGACTATATCACAGGTCCAAAGATTATCACAGAGGACACAAAGAAGGCTATGAAGAAAGTTCTTTCCGATATTCAGGACGGTTCTTTTGCAAAAGAATTCTTGCTTGATATGTCAGAGGCAGGCTGACAGGCTCACTTCAGAGCAATGAGAAAGTTAGCCGCTGAACATCCTGCTGAAATCGTTGGCGAGGAAGTTAGAAAGTTATACAGTTGGTCAGATGAGGACAAACTAATCAACAACTAATATTCCTTTTCAGAATAATTTACAGGGTAGGTTTTCCCTACCCTGTTTTTATTTGGGATCTCCTTTTAGATTAATTATTGAAAAATCTATTGATTTTATAACATTTATATGTTACAATAACATCACTATTGCAAGCCTGTTTGAATCACTTGCATAATCAAGCGGCAGGCCCTGTACGATTGAGGTCTGTGAACCATGTCAGGCGGGGAACCGAGCAGCATTAAGCAGTATTCTTGATGCGATACAGTCAGTCTGTCGTTTGATTATTCAAGTGAGTGCCGTAGGAAACGGCTCTTACGGTTTGCAATTTTTTGTTTGATAGGAAATTACAACAACCTGTATGATTTATTTTTAAATTATCGTGATTTATACAAACTATAATATTTCAATAAATCCTATCAAACATAAAATAATAATTTATATTTAAAGAGGTGAGAATGTGTATCAGGTACTATATCGAAAATGGCGACCCCATATTTTTCAGGACGTAGTAGGTCAGCCTCAGGTTACAACTACCCTGAAAAACGAATTGAAAAGCGGTAGAATTAATCACGCATACCTGTTTACAGGTTCTCGCGGTACTGGTAAAACTACCTGTGCAAAAATTTTTGCAAAAGCCGTAAACTGCCTTAATCCCATAGACGGCGACCCCTGTTGTGAGTGTGAAAACTGCAAAAGCATCGAGTCCAACAGCACCCTTGACGTTGTTGAAATGGACGCCGCTTCCAACCGCGGTATTGCAGATATTAAGACTATTATTGAGGACGCACAGTTTCCACCGGCAAAGGTAAAATACAGAGTTTACATTATTGACGAAGTTCATATGCTTACTACCGAAGCATTTAACGCACTTCTGAAAACTCTGGAAGAACCGCCGAAACACGTTATTTTCATACTTGCTACTACTGAAGTTCACAAACTGCCCTCAACTATTCTGTCACGTTGTCAGCGGTTTGATTTTCACAGAATATCCCCTGCCTATATAAGCGGTCGTTTGCAGTATGTTGCGTCACAGGAAAACGCATCAATTACAGAGGATGCGGCTATGCTTATCTCCGCTGTTGCCGACGGCGCTATGCGTGACGCTTTATCACTTATGGACAGGTGTCTTGGCGTTACAAGCGATATTGATGTTGATACCGTACGTGCAGCCGCAGGTCTTGCTCAAAAAGATTATCTCTTTGAACTTGCCGCCGCCTGTATTAATAAGAATACCGAAAAGGCGTTGAACTACATCAATCAACTCCATAACGACAGCAAGGATATGGCAAGGCTTTGTGATGAACTTCTTGAACATTTCAGAACACTTATGCTGATAAAATCCACAAGAAATCCACAGCAGTTTGTGGTAATGTCCTCTGATGAATTTGAGGAAGCCCAAACCCAGGCTGACTACCTTTCCCTTGCGGAAATCGTGTATATAATGGATATTTTACAGACAACATATCAGCGTATGGGCAAAGGCAACAGCGACAGAGTGGAACTTGAAATGGCTCTTGTAAAGTTGTCTGCTCCTGAATTAGAGGGTACTAACGAAGCCCTTGTGTCAAGAATTTCCGCTTTGGAAAAAATGATTAAAACAGGTAGGATAACAACTGTTCCGGAAACTGAACAGCCTTTAGTTACACCTGAGATTAAAGAGGAAAAGCCAAAAGTTTCATTGGAAAAAACTCAACCCCCTGCTTTTACCCAGCCTGTAAAAGAGGAAATCAGCGCAGAGGTTGAGAAAACTGATATTCCGCAAAAACCTCAAGCGCCAAAACCAGAGGAAACTCCTGTTCAAAACCAAACTCAAATATCAAATTCAGACCTTGAGGAAATATACAAAAACGCACAGCCTTTCAGACAATGGCCTGAGGTTGTGGAAAATATAAAGCAATACTCAAAAGCAATCGCTTCCGCTTTCAGCGGTACGGACGCATACGTCAGCGGCAATCTTCTGTTGATAAACTCTGACAGCGAAATACCTTTTAAGTTGCTGAAAGAAAGTGCACAGCGAGATAAAGTCCGCACAGCAATTCAGGAAGTTACCGGCAAGAGATATATATTAGGGCCATACAAAAAGCCGGAAAAACAAGTTAAAAAAATCGACCCTTTAGAGGAACTTATCGGTAACCTAAAGGAAAACAATGTAAATATTACGGAGGAATAGTTATGAAAGCAAGATTACCAAAAGGATACGGTGGCGGCGGTGCCGGAAATATGCAACAGTTAGCCAAACAGGCACAGAAAATGCAGGAAGCAATGGAACAGGCTAACGAGGAATTAGAGGCAAAAGAATATTCTGCAACATCAGGCGGTAATGCCGTTAAAGTTACGGCAACCGGTAAAATGGAAATTAAGTCTATAGAAATTGACCCTGAAGTAATTGACCCTGAGGATTCGGAAATGCTGTCAGATTTAATCATGGCGGCTGTCAACGAATCTTTACGTGCGGCAACAAAGGACAAAGAAGATACAATGGGCGCATTATCAGGCGGACTTAACATACCGGGATTATTCTGATTATGCCAAGTTATAATGTAGCTCCCTTGGACAAATTGGTGGAGCAATTTGAAAAAATGCCGGGAATCGGTTATAAAACTGCCCAACGTCTTGCATATTATGTATTAAATCTGTCAAAAACAGAAGCAGATACTTTTTCAAAGGCTATAACCGACGCTCACGAAAAAATACACTATTGCCGTGTGTGTTGCAATCTCACCGACCGAGAATTGTGTCCTGTTTGCCAAAGTGAGAAACGTGACAGAACTACAATCTGTGTGGTTGAAACTCCTCGTGACGCAATGGCTATGGAAAACACTAACGAATACAAGGGGCTTTATCACGTTTTGCACGGTGCTATCTCCCCTCTTAACAATGTGGGGCCTGACGATTTGACTGTTAAAGAATTGATAGCAAGATTTAGCGGTGATAACGAAATCAGTGAAATCATTATGGCTACCAACCCCACCGTTGAGGGTGACGCAACTGCTATGTATTTATCAAGACTTCTTAAACCTATGGGCGTTAAAATTACAAGACTTGCCTACGGTATACCTGTAGGCGGCGACCTTGAATACGCTGACCAGGTAACACTTGCCAGGGCTTTGGAAGGCAGGAATGAACTATGAGTAACGACTCAACAAAAACTATTGCTACAAATAAAAAAGCCTATCACGATTACTTTGTTGAGGAAACTTTTGAGGCAGGAATTGAACTTAAAGGCTCCGAGGTTAAGTCCTTGAGAAACGGCAGAGTTAATCTAAAAGACAGTTGGTGCTCAATCGTAAAAGGTGAAATCTTTGTAAACGGTATGCACATTTCCGTTTACGAGCAGGGGGCAACCTGGTGCAAAGACCCTTTGAGAGTACGAAAACTGCTTATGCACAAAAAGGAGATTATGAAACTCTTTGGGCAGGAGCAACAGCAGGGTTACTCTATAATACCTTTAAGTCTGTACTTTAAAGGCAGCCGAGTAAAGGTGCAAATAGGACTGTGCAAAGGTAAAAAACTCTATGACAAACGTGCGGATATGGCTAAAAAAGACGCAAAACGCAGTATTGAACGTGCCTTAAAGGAGCAATACCGATAAGGTACTTATATATGGGGATGTAAAGGTTTCGACGGGGGTTTTGACCCTTGGTAAGCGAGTAGCGGTGCGGAACCGCTTTAAAATCCGCAACTTAAAAATAACTGACAACAATAAAGTTGCATTAGCAGCGTAATGCTGCTTGTCCTGTTTAAGAGCACCACGGCTTAAATAAGGGCATCGATTAGTGGTAAATGTGAATTAGAGAGTGCCTCGGCTTTAATCACACATCAGAGGCTATGAGTTGGCAAAGCCTGTTATTGGGCGCTGTTGACTATGAAATCAAAACAATAACTACACTCGTAGAAAGCCCTGACGATTGACCTTCGGACAGGAGTTCAATTCTCCTCATCTCCACCAAAAAGCCGACGGTACATTTTTGTACAGTCGGTTTTCTATATTTGAGGAGAATTGAAGCCGAGGGTAAAGAAAACAGTCCGGTGGACTGTTTTTACCGAGGTGCGTTGATGAAACATTTCCACAAAACGTGGACACAAATGGCGAAATTGAAGTATTCTCATTTATGACGTAACTCCTCATCTCCACCATTTAGCACTCACTATTTTGTGGGTGCTTTTTTCTTGTAATAATCCGTATAGTCGCATAAACACTAGGGTTTTTACAGTTGTATTTTTATGTGCTTTAAAACGAGCACAAACGAATATAAAAGTGCGAAAAGTTACACAGTTTTTACACAGTAAAATAGTTCTAAAGTAGCAAATGCTTTATACATAAAAACAAGCAAGCCCGTTGTGAGCTTGCTTATAAATCATTAATTAAAGAACAATTCCCAAATAATACAAAGCGAGAGTGTGACAATCATAATAAGATTAAACCAAAACACATAAGGTTAAGTTATTCATAAAAACAAAACCTCCCCACCTACTCTAAAAATGAGTAAGTGGGGGATTTTAATTTGCTGATAAATCGCTTATTACTGTTTGCCGGTTTTCTTGCCTTTTTTATCCACAAGCAATATTCTATAGTTCTTTCCACCGAACACACCGAACACTTTGCCGTTTTTGTGGTCAACAGCTTTCAAAATTGCTGTTTCTCCTTTATCAAATACAGCTTTACCTGTTATACCCTTGTGAGATTTTGCCTTCCAATTTTTGTTTAGTGAGCTATATTTAACCCTAGTCTTGCAGTCTGCCTTGTAGATGTTTTTGTTTTTGGTGAAACGAACCTTTTTGCCAATCTTAAAGCCACAGTTAATTCTTTCGTTTACTTCTTTGGCAATCTGTCCGTGAAGATTATAAAGATAATCGCCAGGGCAAGACTTTCCCG
>JAQXSC010000094.1 GCA_029218825.1 Oscillospiraceae bacterium
TGTTTGTATTTTTTACACAAAATATCGGCTGTAAAAACAGCCGATATTTTAATAGATAAATTATGCTTCCTCGAAACTGTCTTTACCTACGCCACATAGTGGGCAAACAAAATCATCAGGAAGATCCTCGAACTTTGTGCCTGGAGCAATACCGTGTTCAGGTGAACCTGTAGCCTCGTCATACTCCCAGCCGCAAACGCTGCATACGTATTTCATTGTAATTCTCCTTTCTTAGTATTTACAATTATATTATATCAAATATATTGTAAAAATCAAATATTTTTCATTGTAAGGGAAATTCTCTGCTTTTTAACATCAACGTCGAGTACCTTAACCTTGATTACATCCCCTACTTTCAGCACGTCAGAGGGGTGCTTTATAAAGCGGTCGCTGATTTGAGAAATATGAACAAGACCGTCTTGGTGCACTCCGATATCTACAAATGCACCGAAGTCGATTACGTTTCTTACTGTACCGGTAAACTCCATTCCCTCTTTTAAATCCTCAATCCCCATTACATCTGTGCGGAGTATAGGTGCCGGAAGTTCATCACGAGGATCACGTCCCGGTTGGGTAAGTTCATCTAAAATATCATTAAGGGTTGGAATGCCTATTCCAAGTTCCTGTGCGACGGATGTTTTATCCTTTACTTTTTCCTTAATATCGGCAATACCGCCGTTTCTCACGTCATCCGTTGTATATCCGCAGAGTTTCAACAATGCCTTTGCGGCTTTGTAGGATTCAGGGTGAACTGCGGTGTTGTCAAGACTTTCCTTACTGTCCGCTACTCTCAAAAATCCTGCACACTGTTCAAATGCTTTTGGGCCTAACTTCGGCACTTTCTTTAATTCTGCACGAGAATTAAACTTGCCGTTCTCTTCCCTATATGCAACAATATTTTTACATACTGTTCCGTTTAAACCTGCTATACGTTGGAGCAAAGCCGGAGAGGCTGTATTTAAGTCTGCGCCTACGGAGTTAACGCAATCTTCTACTACACCGTCAAGAGTTTCTCCCAAACGTTTTTGAGGCATATCGTGTTGATACTGTCCTATACCGATTGACTTAGGGTCAATTTTTACAAGTTCTGCAAGTGGGTCTTGCAAACGACGTGCGATAGATACTGCACTTCTGAGGGTCAAGTCAAGTTCCGGCAACTCCTCTGCGGCTAATTTACTTGCAGAGTAAATTGATGCACCTGCCTCGTTTACTATCATATAGGCAAGGTCAGGCTTATTTACCATTGATATAACTTCTGCCGCAAACATTTCTGTTTCTTTACTTGCAGTACCGTTGCCGATTGAAAGAACGGTTGCTCCGTACTTTTTAATCAGTTTAATAAGTTTTTCCTGAGATTCCTTTACCTTTGCTTCACTATGGGTAGGATAAATAACAGTAGTATCTAATACTCTGCCTGTTCCGTCAACTACGGCAACTTTACAGCCTGTACGATAACCCGGGTCAAGTCCGATTACTACTCTGTCCTTTACCGGTGGTTGCATAAGAAGTTGATGGAGATTTGTGGCAAAGAGTTTCATTGCGGAAACATCTGCATTTTCGGTAAGTTGATTTCTGACTTCTCGCTGAATTGACGGTAAAAGTAAGCGAGTATATGCGTCCTCACAAGCAGTAACTACTGCATCGGAGCAAGGACTGTCCCCTGTTACCATTACGGATTTTATCATATTAAGGGACTTTTCGTCATCGGTTTCGATTGTAACTTTCAGGAATTTCTCTCTTTCTCCTCTGTCGATTGCAAGTATTCTGTGACCGCTGATTTTCTTAACAGGCTCTGAAAAATCGTAGTATATGGTATATACGCTTTCAGCCTCCTCATCGGCTGCCTTTGATACTACAACACCGTTGTACCACACAAGGTTGAATAATCTCTTGCGGATTTCAGCATTGTCTGAACAGGTTTCTGCAATAATATCAAGTGCGCCCTGTAATGCGTCCTCAGGAGTTTCTACTCCCTTTTCTCCGTCTACGTAATTTTCGGCAAGGTCGATAGGATAACTGTCCTTGTCCTCCTGTTGCAAAATATACATAGCAAGTGGCTCTAAACCTTTTTCCTTTGCTATTGACGCTCTTGTTTTACGCTTTGGTCTGAAGGGGCGGTAAATATTTTCAAGGTCTGTCAGGGTTTCTGCGTTTGCAATAGCCTCTTTGATTTCCTCGGTTAAAGCCCCTGCGGTGTCAATCAGCCCTGTAATTTCCTCTGCACGAGCGTCAAAGTTACGCATATATTCAAGACGTTCAGCAAATTGGCGGATAAGTTGGTCGTCCATTGAGCCGTGCATTTCCTTACGGTAACGTGCGATAAAAGGAATCGTGTTTCCCTCGTCAAGGAGATTTATAACATTCTCGGCATACTGTGGTTGTATCTTAAATTCTTCTGATAATTTTTTAATATAATCCATAAATTATTTTTCCTTTTTAGAATTTTAGTCTTTCATCTATCTTATAAATTTTACCATAAATTTAATATTTTTACAACTGAAAAATTTTTAAAATAGTTCTTGACAAAAACGAACATTTGTTTTATTATTATATCAAACAAGTGTTCGGTTGGTTTATGATTATGAAAGAAAGAACTATTTTACACAGCGACTGCAAAGGTTTTTATGCAAGTGTTGAGTGTCTGCATAACCCTGAAATCCGCAACAAGCCTGTGTCTGTTGCAGGTGACGTTGACAATCGCCACGGAATTATATTGGCTAAAAATGAGTTGGCTAAAAAATTTAAAATTAAGACAGGCGAGGCTATATGGCAGTCTAAAAATAAATGTCCTGAACTTGTGGTTGTACCGCCTCACTTTAAACTGTATCAAAGGTTTTCGGCTATGGCTAAAAGTATTTATTCTCAATACAGCGACAGAG
>JAQXSC010000095.1 GCA_029218825.1 Oscillospiraceae bacterium
GAGGGCTGTGTTGTGATTCTCGGTCTTTTAGCAAATATATCAATAGAGCCTCCGAGCGAATAATCGGTGATGTTATGGTCAATAACTAAACCGGTATCATCATCTGTCACATAGCAGCCTTTGGGAATAATTTTTGAAAAATCAGTTTTTGAACTGAATTCAATTCCTTTATTTCCATAATATCTTCCTCCGGAAATTATAGTATTAGTGCTATAATCACCGCCCAAATAAACTGCCGCCAAATTGCCGTCTTCGGTTTGATTATACAATTTGAAATTACCGTATGAAATATTAAGTGAATGAAGTGCTGTTGCATCTAATGCATGTAATGAACCGTAGTAATAACCTCCGTTTATGGTTAAATCCGCATCATATGCATACAAAGCGTATTTCTGATATAAATTTCTGTCCGTATCCTTATATTCGAAGTTGCCGCCGTTTATTGTGACAACGGTATCTCTATCCATATAAACTGCCGTGTTGAGTGCGCCGAAATTACCATAGTTAATTTCGACAGTAGTTTTTTCTTTGTCCGGGGCTGTGATTTTTACGGCTGAGCTTTTGTAATAGGTTGATTTAAAATATCCGCCGTTAATAACCGCTGTACCTCCGTCAATTTCAACAGCAGAGGTTTCATTATAGGAGTAATATATACCGCTGTCAATGCGGAGGTTTCCGCTTGATTTTACAATCGGAAAAGCATAAGTAAAAGTGCCTATGTCATCTGAACCCGGTGACAGAGAATGAACATTAGTCAATGTAAGACTTCCTGAGTTTCCGACATAAAACACCGCTTCACCGTTGCCGGTATCAAAAGAAAAATTGTATTTGAAGTTAACAGTACTATCTATACCGTTTCCGTCCTTCTGCCATAGCCTGAGCTTTCCTTGCTTGATTTCAAAAAGCCTTTTGTCGTACAATGTTTTTCTTTCCAGAAGACAGTTGTTTAAGTCTATTGTAATGTCAGCGTCAGGGTCATCCAAACAAAGGGTGTAATCATACTTGAAGTCCTCCTGTTTAAAGGTTTTACCGGGAAAATCAAGTTTAATCCACTGCTTGCCGCCCTTTGCAAGAGCATTTCTCAATTCGTCATAAGTGGTTACGACTGTTTGTTCCCCTGTTTTCGGAACTGTTATTCTCTCCAGCACATACGAGCAACTGGAGCATTCTTTTACATATTCTCCTTCTTTACTTGCAGTAGCCTGATTAATACAAGTCCAGCTTTCAGTTCTTGTGCAATATTTGCGGAGCTCGCCTTCAGAGTCAAATATTTTTTCACCGCATACAGTACATTCACGCCAATGACCGTTGTCGTCATAACTATATTGACCTTGTATATGAATATGGTCTTCAGGACAACACATCATACTGCTTGTCGAACATACCATAATAGTATCATTATCGGTCAGGTCTTCCGGTAAAGCTATACCTACTGCCTCTGCCTGTGTTCTTGCGTATTTTACGGGCAGAAACATACCCTGAGTTACTCCCCGCACAGTGTTGTTTTCATCATAGAAGACTACATCACATTCGACTCCGGAAATAACAATTTTGTCCTTGAGAACAAACATAAGCGACAAGTTGTAGCTTACGGTGTCGGTGAAGGTATCTAATTCATAGTAGAAGTCACCCGAACTACCTAAAACCAAAGAAAAAAAATCTTTAAACTTTTCGTCGGGTCCCATAGCCACCGTATCGTCACTGCCCATCCAAGCCCAGCCGTACAGATTATATAGACTGACGCTTTCTTTTTTAATATCAGCTTGCGGTGTTGCACCGGGGCGAGGGTAAACTACATTTCGGATAGTTATATCGTATTCAGCCGCATTTGCCGAAAGCATTGAAAGCGGCAAAGCAGAAATGCAGATAAGCAAGGTAAGGCATATGCTTATTACTTTTTTTGATATTTTAGTTTTCATAAAAACCTCCTGAAAATTAGTTGTTTTTTTCCAAAAGCATTTGACTGTATAAAATACAATCGTCTTCAATTTCTAATTTTTCAAACGAAGATACCTTTTCGCCAAAAATTTCACCTTCAATTTTTGTGTCATAAAAATACTCTCCGTTTTCCTCTTTCCATGTTGTGGTGTCCATAATGCCAAAGCCGTCAACAATTTTCTTGCCCTCGGCAATCAACTGACTTTCAAGCTCCTTTGGAACAGGGAGCAATGTGTTCATTGTGCCGTCGGGGAGAAACTCAATTATCGAGCCCGCAATTTTTATGTATTCTTCGGCGTCCTCAAGCGTTTCAAGCTCCTGCGGTGTGTACATTTTCAGGCTGAAATCAGGCTGTAAAACGCCTATTTTTTTAACTTTCCATTTACCTGTTATGTTCATACATATCCACCTTTTTATGCCCAGGGGTTACTGCTTTCGGGCTGACGGATGCCGAGCAGTATACTTGAATATTCCCACAAATACCACTTGCCGTCCTTTGC
>JAQXSC010000096.1 GCA_029218825.1 Oscillospiraceae bacterium
TTCACCTAAGGAGTTGAGAATATTGTAATTCCACGCAATCCAATCTCCCTCTACTCTCCAGCCGTTGTAATCAATGTTAAATTTCGGTTTAGAAAATGTCAATTCTTTATTGATACAGCCAATATACCTCTCTCCAAGATACATTTCGAATTTAGGTAGCCAGGTCAAAACCTTTTCCTTTATACAGCCTACTTCATTACCTTGTGCATCATATATTCTAAGTAAATGCCCCCATGATAATTCGCCTTTAACAACAAAAACAGTGTTACCAGCTTCATCGTAAATATCATAACTGTCAAACCACGAGAACATTCTCTGTTTAAACAAGAGTTTCATAATGTCAGCTTCTCCTTACTTAATTTTATTTAGACTTATCTTACATATTCTTACAGTACATCCTCGCCGTTTCTCACCTTTTTACTAAGGCTGTAGAGATAGATATTTGCCGAAAGTACAGAGGCAACAGCGATTGCTCCTGTGAAAATTGCAGGTACTACGCCAAAACCAAATAGCAAATCACCGATAAGTGCAAGGAAAAACATCACATAACTGAACTTTGAAATAAACACATATGCTTTTCTTGAAACCTTATATACAATCATTTTTTCAGCCTCATCAAGAGTCGACTCCCAGTCTTTACTGAATTTAATGCTTAGTACTTCACCTTTCTTTTCGGGGTTAATCTTTTTCACAAGTTGAACAACAGCTCTGTATAGGAGAAATTGAAACAATATAACAGCAAAAATGATTAAGTAGTTACTCCAAAGTGTGAATACAGCAGAGCTTTCAAATAAAGCATCAGTTTTTAAAGAAACTGCAAAATTATGAAACCATATTGCAAACGGTATAAGAGAAAGTATAGATAATATACTTAGAGTGATTGTACTTTTACCTAAAGTACGGTCAACAGCAGATATTAATTCATCATCTTCTTTATTTCCGTTTTTATACATAGATTTTGATTTACAGTAATATCTAAAGGGGAATGCTAAGGAAATTATTAAAATACATATTGAAAGTCCTGTAGCAATATAAAAAGTATAGGGTGAATATGTATTTAAAAAATCATCTAACACAAAATCCCTTGGAATATATTTGCCGCCTAAAAATCCTACGATACCGCCAACTACTCCTAAACACAAAGCCAAAATCAGTAGGGAAAACTTTGATATTTTTCTTTTCATAAATTAATCCTCCTCATAATTAAAAATATCTTCTACATTTACTTTACAAACCTTTGCAATTTTTAACGCAAGGGTTACCGAGGGTGAATAGTCCCCTCTTTCAATCAGACTTATGGTCTGACGTGAAGCGCCCACAAGTGCGCCCATTTGCTGTTGGTTAAGTCCAAGTTTTTTTCTATACTCACTTAATTTGTTGTATAACGGCATAGGCAACCTCCTTTTATTTGACAACTTTATTTGTCATTTTCATTATACATATGACAACTATTGTTGTCAAGCACTTTGTAGAAAATTTTTTCATTTATTGTAAATAGATTGGTATTAGTAAAGTTAGTTATATCTAACCTAAGAATTATTTAATAATTTGTTGAAATTTTATAAAATATCATGAAAGTTTATTGGTTTTATACTTGAATTAATTTGATATTTGTCATATAATGTAAAATGTATAATGCTGGATTACTATGTATTCTTGCTATTTAATTTAAGGAGGTTTTTATATGAGTAGTACCCTGCCATTTAAGGGAACTAAGGCTCAGGAAGAAGAATTGAGACAGTTTATTGCTGATCACAAGCATATTCCCGGTGCTTTGATGCCTGTGCTTCAGAAGGCTCAGGGCATTTACGGCTATCTTCCGGAGGAAGTTCAGCAGATTATTGCTGACGGTCTTGACATCTCAACAAGTGAGGTTTACGGAGTAGCAACATTTTACTCACAGTTCAGCCTTACACCAAAGGGTGAACACAAAATCAGCGTGTGTTTAGGTACAGCCTGTTACGTTAAAGGTGCTGATAAGGTTCTTGAGAAAATCGAGGAAAAGTTAGGCATCAAAAGCGGTCAATGCACTCCTGACGGTTTATTCTCAATCGATTCTTGCAGATGTGTAGGTGCTTGTGGACTTGCCCCTGTAGTTATGATTGACGAGGACGTTTACGGTAAGTTAGTTCCGGAGGACGTTGATTCAATTCTTGCAAAATATACTAAAGGAGGAGAATAACCGTGACATACGAACAATTATGTAACATTAAAGACGCCAAAGCCGAACTTGTTCAGGTACGTAAGGTAATCGCTGAACAGGGCGAAATTCTCGCAAAGAAAACAGGCTATCGCAAACAGGTTCTTGTTTGCGGCGGTACAGGTTGTACTTCTTCAGGCAGTAAGAAAGTTATTGAGGCTTTGGAAAATTCATTAAAGGCTAACGGCATTGAGGATGAAATCCTTGTTGTAAGAACAGGTTGTTTCGGTCTTTGTGCTTTAGGTCCGATTATGATTGTTTATCCTGAGGGTGCTTTCTACTCACAGGCTACTCCTGAGGGTGTTGAGCGTATCGTTAAGGAACACCTAAAGGACGGTAATGTTGTTAAGGATTTATTATATAAGGAAACCGTACATGAGGACGGTTCTATTATCTCCTTAAGTGAAACAAACTTCTACAAAAAGCAGATGCGTATTTCTCTGCGTAACTGCGGTGTTATCGACCCTGAGCAGATTGAGGAATATATTGCTGTTGACGGTTATCAGGCACTACATAAAGTTCTTACATCAATGACACCTGATGAGGTTATTGATGAGATTACCAAGTCAGGACTTCGCGGTCGTGGCGGCGGCGGTTTCCCAACAGGCAGAAAGTGGGCTTTTGCTAAAGCAAGTCAGAACGACGTTAAGTACGTTTGCTGTAACGCTGACGAAGGTGACCCGGGTGCATTTATGGACCGTTCGATTCTTGAGGGTGACCCACACTGCTTGATTGAGGCTATGACAATCGCAGGTTTTGCTATCGGCGCACATCAGGGTTACGTTTATATTCGTGCTGAATATCCAATCGCAGTTGAGCGTTTATCAATCGCTCTTGAGGATGCAAGACAGCACGGTCTGTTAGGTAAAAACATTTTCGGCACAGGCTTTGATTTTGATATTGAAATCAGACTTGGCGCAGGTGCTTTCGTATGCGGTGAGGAAACTGCTCTTATGACTTCTATTGAGGGTAACAGAGGTGAGCCTCGTCCACGTCCTCCATTCCCTGCTGTAAAGGGTCTTTTCGGAAAACCTACTGTACTTAACAACGTTGAAACATATTCAAATATCGCACAGATTATTCTAAAAGGCAGTGATTGGTACAGTTCTATCGGTACTGAAACAAGTAAGGGTACTAAAGTATTTGCTCTCGGCGGTAAGATTACTAACGTTGGTCTTGTTGAAGTTCCAATGGGTACTACATTGAGAGAAATCGTTGAGGAAATCGGCGGCGGTATTCCTAACGGCAAGAAGTTCAAGGCTGCACAGACAGGCGGTCCTTCCGGCGGTTGTATTCCTGCTGAGCATATCGACACTCCTATCGACTACGATAGTTTGATTGCACTTGGCTCTATGATGGGTTCAGGCGGTCTTATCGTTCTTGACGAGGATACCTGTATGGTTGATATTTCTAAGTTCTACTTAGAGTTTACTGTTGATGAAAGCTGCGGTAAATGTACACCTTGTCGTGTAGGTACTAAGAGACTTCTACAGCTCTTAAACAAAATTACCCGCGGTGAAGGTACTATGGAGGATCTCACTAAGATTGATGAGCTTGCAAAGCATATGAAGAGTTCTTCACTATGTGCTTTGGGACAGAGTGCTCCTAACC
>JAQXSC010000097.1 GCA_029218825.1 Oscillospiraceae bacterium
CACCGTGAGCAATTTTGTTTGCGGTTTCGCTTAAATCCCTTACAGGAGATACAATGGAACGGATAAAGTACAGACCGGAAAGCACAACAAATGCCATAATAATAATGCCGATTCCGATAAATACAGCGGAAAGCAGATATATCTGGTTGTTGATTTCGGTCATAGACACTATGTAACGTATTCCGCCGATTACGGAGCCTTCGGAGTTTGTAATTACCCTTGTAAGGCTTTTAACGTTTTCACCTGAGGAGAGATTACCCTCCCAAAAGGCGTAACCGCTTTCGGAACTTTGTGCGGAAATAAAATCCTCAAAATTCTGATTATCCTCATAGGAAAAGCCTGTTGCCGACAGCACAACTCTGCCTGTGGAGTTTATTACCATAACCTCCATACTTTCCTTGTGCTGAAAATTCTCTACATAGTCACGTGAATCCGCAAGGAAAGCGGTGGAATTTTCTGCTTTGTAATCCTCAAAAACAGAGGAAATCTCACCGGAAACGCTGATAAGAGTTTGCTCTACATCATCTTTTAAAAGGTAGTTTACAGAGAATATAAGGCTTGTTACAATCAGAGAAATAATTACAAAAATAACAAGTATTGTGCTGAATATCCACCGTCTTGTAATACCCTTAAACAATCCTCTCTACCTCCTTTGAATTAATGCTGCAAAATTTTATTGGTTAGTATCCCACTTGTATCCAAGACCCCATACTGTGATAATGTATTTAGGGTTAGAGGGTTCGTCCTCAACTTTCATACGAAGTCTGCGGATATTAACGTCAACAATTTTTTCTTCACCAACATAAGCCGAACCCCAGACGTGGCTTAAGATATCGGTTCTGTCCAAGGTTACACCCGGATTGGAGAAGAAATATTCCATAATCTGAAACTCAACCTGTGTAAGTTCAATCATTTTGCCGTTCTTGAGTAAAGCACGGTTGCGGAGATTAAGGGTGAAATCACCTGAATGTAACTCCTCTTTAAAGTTGTTTTCCGCATTTGACTGTGCAAGTGAAACTCGTCTGTGCAGAGAGTCAACACGAGCAAGTAGTTCCGACGGTGAGAATGGCTTTGAAACATAGTCGTCAGCTCCAAGCATAAGACCTGTTACCTTGTCCATCTCCTGTGTTTTTGCGGAAAGCATAATAATGCCAAGACCGCCGTTTTTACTTCTCAACTCTTTGCAAACCTGGAATCCGTCAATACCCGGCATCATTACGTCAAGGATTGCCACGTCGAAGTCACCGTTATGCTCCTCGTATTTTTTCAGAGCAGCCTCACCGCAGTCTGCCTCTACAACGTCATATCCGGCTCTTTGCAGGTTGATAACCACAAAGTCGCGGATAGCCGCCTCGTCTTCGCATACAAGAACCTTTTTCATAAGTAAAACCTCCGTTAAAAGAAACTTCTAAAATAAATATTAATCATATCAAACACTTTCTTCATAAAGTGCAAAATTTTTGTTTACTACTTCATCGCTGATGAAGTTTTCGTCAACAAGCATATAGGTGTAGTCATATTTGCTGTTGCTTTTGATAACTGAATATTTTGCCACCTTGTCGTCATCGTTTTCATCAACAACCCTAAAGGACAAAGCCAACTTGCTGTTCTTTGACTTTAGTTTGTAAATATTAATGGTTTTGTTGTCCTTTGACACAACAGCCATTGTGGAGTTTACAATGTTCTGTGGAACTTCAAAATAAAAATCGTATTCAAAGTTTATAATACAACGTGTTTTTGGGGTGAGGATAAATTTATCCTTATCAAAACCATACCATAATATCATAGGTGACGCTGTTGCAACGTCTGTTGTCTTATCAACAGGGGAAGAATACAAGACAGGTATTTCTGCAAGGCTGTCACCGTCAAAGTCAACAGATTTTACAAACCTGCTGTTTTCGTTGTTTGCATTAAGGTTTTTCAGTATAAGTTTAGAGGTATCATAGGCGATTACCTGTGTGTTGTAACTGTCGCTTAAAAAACCGTCAACAATAACAGCATATATTCCCTCTGCAACTAAAGCGGTCTGTACCTTTTCAAATTTTGTAACATTTGGATTCAGATTGCAACTTGTAAGTGGATAAAGACTGTTATCCTCGTAGTCTATCAAAGTTGCCAAAGCCTTTGTTTCCGAAGTTGACAGGGTCAAAAGCATAATTTCGTTTGCGTTATCTCCGTCATAATCTCCTGTGGAAAAACTTGTATATTTTTTGCCGGATTCTACAAGATGTCCTGTGTTTCTTTCCGCGTCATAGTCAAAAACCGCAAGTTCGTTTACGTTGGCGGAATATGTGACAAATCCCACCAAAATTTCCAGAATACCGTCGGAGTCATAGTCGGTAAACTGAACGCAGTCAACGTCGCTGTATTCGGTTTGGTAGTCAAATGAAACCTGCCAAACGCCCTCTTGATTATTCATTACAAGCATATGGGTAAATGAATTTTCACCGTCAACCGTGTTGTAAAAGGCGATAGCCTCATCGTTTTCGTCATAGTTTAAATCTTCGGTAATAACAGCGGAACGGAAATCGCCGTTTTGAGGATATTTTAATGTGTAGTCGGACTCTGCGTTATCCTCAATCAGTTTTTGAATTTCCGCCTCGTTTCCTGTGGTTTTGGGAGGATGTATAAGGTCGGCACCGGAAAGATTTATTGAACAACCGCTTAACAAAACAGCAGAGGTAATAAGAAGTGCTAAAATGCTGTTTTTAATTTTCATCCTCTCATCCTTTCGAAATTTAACCGCAGTTTTCGGCGATACAGTATTTTATCTTGATACCCTCTTGTGAAAACATTTTCTCGTGTTCAGTCATAGGGGTAGTCAGGGGGTCAATATCGCTGTTGTGTAAATCATAAGTGAGGGCGGTAATTTTATAATTCTCACTTTTAAAGTATTCCAGACTTTCCTCAAATAGATTGTCGTCGTCGGTTTTAAAGTGAATTTCCTTGCCTTTGCTGATAATATCCTTATACATTTTCAGTTTTTTAGGATATGTCAGTCTGCGTTTTTTGTGCTTTTCTCTTGGCCAGGGGTTGCAGAAGTTTATATAAATTCTCTGAATATTGTCCTGACTGTCAATAATTTCATTAAGCATATCCACGTTGTAGCACACAAGGGCAATATTATCAACATTTCTGTTTTGCTCCTGAAACATTTTTACTATTGCACGTCTGCCCACGCCTAACATATCAAGTTTGATATCAACGGCAATAAAGTTCAGTTCAGGGTGGAGCAGAGCCATTTGTCCCACAAAACCGCCTTTACCGCAACCGACTTCAAGCATAATAGGTTTATCGTTATTAAAAAATGTATTCCATTTTCCCTTGTAATCCTTTGGATTGGGAATATAAAAGTCGCAGACAGAAAGTTCAGGTTCAGCCCACTTCTTTTTTCTTATTCTCATATTTTCCCCTATAATTTGACATAATAATACATATAATTATTCACTAAAACATTATAACAAATTATTTAAAATTTTGCAATTATTATTTTATTGTTTTTACATTTCGTTAATATAATTCTTTAATCGCATTAAAATATCGTAAAAATTGTAACAATTTTCTTTAAAAGCATTATAAATGTTAACAAAATAAAAATAGCCTGAATACATTTCTGTATTCAAGCCATAGTTTATAAATATTCAATATTATCCGTACAGGTTTTGCTTTTGATAAATTCTGCATTTTTAAATTCCGTATTGAGTTTTCGGCAAAGAGGTTCAATTACAATATCCTCGGTTTTGAAATGCCCCGCGTCAATAACGGAAATTCCCAATGCGTTTGCATCAAGTATTTGGTGGTGCTTAATCTCTCCTGTCAGCAGTACATCGGCATTGTAGTCCTTTGAAAGACCCACGTAATCTCCACCGCTTCCGGAACATATTGCAACGGTTTTTATTTTGTCCTTTGTCCTTGTAAAACGTAATCCTTTGCAGTTCAGGGAAGTTTTCACCCTGTTTGCAAATTCCTCAATTCCAATTTCCTGCTGGAGTTCGCCTATTAGCAGACATTCGCCATCGGCAAACATTCCGCCTTTAACTTCCACAGCATCTGCAAGACAGGTGTTCACTCCGAATTCCGGACTTAAATCAAGATTTGTGTGTAAACACAATGCGCTGATATTGTTTTGAATAAGTTTGTAAAGGATGCTGTTTCCGTCAATGGATTTTAGAGGGTTGAAAATAACAGGGTGGTGGCTGATTATAAGTTCAGCGCCAACGCCTACTGCCTCGTCAATAACCCTGTCGGTTATATCGAGAGCCACAAGTACCTTTGTTACAGCCTTGTTTTCACTGCCTACAAGAAGTCCGCAGTTGTCAAAATCCATAGCAGTTTCAAGTGGGGCAAAGGTTTCTGTAAAATCTATAATGTTTTTAATTGTTGTCATATTATCACAAACTCTTTTTTAGTTTTTCTGCAATTTCTCCAAAGTGTCTGTCAGCCTTTGACTTGTTTTCAAGGTGCCTTATGTGTTGCCTTATGAACCTTTGACAGTTTTCGTCGGCAAGGTCAAGTTTGCCGAGATAACAGAAAACTTCATCAACTTCTTTAAATACTCCGCAATAGGCAACAGCCATAATTGTGTAGCATTTGTTGTTGCTTACCGCACACTTTTGCGCTGTAATTTCAAAGCCGTTTTTGTAGAGGTTTTTGATAAGTTCCTCTGATTTTGTCATAGGTTGCAGTATTATGTTCAGCCCCTTGTTTTTGGCAATAGGGGAGGAGCAGACAATATCGCTGATTATCTCACCGCCCATACCGGCAATCACAA
Organism: Oscillospiraceae bacterium; assembly: GCA_029218825.1. Classification (GTDB taxonomy): domain Bacteria; phylum Bacillota; class Clostridia; order Oscillospirales; family Acutalibacteraceae; genus Ruminococcoides. Next base: position 4,772 of record JAQXSC010000097.1, read on the forward strand.
TGTCGGTAATGTTGTCCTCTGCCGTAACAGTATCAAGGCCGCTTCCAAGGTGGAACTGAATACTTTGAACATTGTATTTTTCAGCTGTAGCTTTTCCCATTTCAAGGGGAGATTTGTTGATATCGGATGCAATAGCATCTTTGATAATGCCCTGTGAAATAAGCCACACAGGTAAGTATGCGTGGTCGGTGCCTATGTCGGCAAGTCTTGCGTTTTTTCTCACAAGACTTGCACAGGCAGACAGCCTGTTGTCAAGGCTGAAAATTTGGCTCATTAAATAGTACCGTTGATTTTCTCAACAAGTTCGTCAGGATCGGCGCCGTGAACCATACAAGCCTCTTCGATACTCTCACCGCGAGAAGCAGGACAACCTAAACAGTGCATACCCATTTCAAGGAAAAGTTCCGCTGTTTCCGGATAAGCGTCAAGTACATCTCCGATGATAGAATTCTTTGTAACTGTCATAATAATAACCTCCAAAAACTTTATAAATATATTGTACCACAAATAAACAAAAAAATCTACATACAAAAATTAAAAGGCAAACAAAAAACGCCCTGTTAAAGGCGCTTTTTGTAAAGAGTAGATAAAATATGAAATAAATTATTATTCAAAAATAAGTAAATTATTCAACAACTTCTGCTTCTTTTTTCTTTGCAAAGCATTCACTGCAATAGTAATCTTTGCCTTCCATTGGCTTGAATGGAATTTTTGCTACACCGCCGCATTCAGCACAAACTGTTTCGTGCATCTCACGGTTGCCTCTCGCAGCATTCTTGCGAGCCTGACGGCATTCTTTACAGCGCTGTGGTTCGTTTACAAAACCTTTTTCAGCGTAAAATTCCTGTTCACCTGCTGTGAAAACGAATTCCGAACCGCATTCTTTGCAAACGAGAGTCTTGTCTTCGTACATTGTTTTTTCCTCACTTTGATATATTATTGGCCTCTTGTGGAGTTGCACCACTGTACTCATAGAGGCGTATTATTGTCTTAATTTGCGCTTGATTTTTTGCAGGGTGTTGTCAACGCTTTTGGGGGAAATGCCCACCTTTTGGGCAATATCCTTGTAGGAAAAACCCTTGATATACATCTGAAAAATACTGCGTTCTTCCTCATTGAGAGTAGAAGAAATGTGCTGTAAAAACGTTTTTAAATATTCACGTTCAAGAACGTAATCCTCAACATTATTAAGTGGGTCCTGTTCGTCCTCAACTGTTTGAATAGGTACGATTTTGTTGGCAGGTACAGAGCCTTTTGCGTTGGCTTTTTTCACTATGTCGGCAAACCTGTTTTTAGTGCATTTTACAGCGTAATTTTTATAGGAACTTCCGCAGTCGGCGGAGTAGGTCTTACAGGCAAGTAAAAAGGACAAAAGTCCCTCCTGAACGAAGTCCTGAATTTCGTAGCCATAGGCGCTGTATTTTTTGGCAACAGAGCAGATAAGTTTGATATATCTAATGGTAATTTCCTCAAAAGCCTTGCCGTCGCCCTTTTTGGATAATGCACACAGCACGTTGTCCTCAAGGGATTGATAACTACAACTGTTCAGAAAATCACCACCCTATGATAAAATCATCGGCAAAATAAAATTAAACACAGATACATAATACTATAATATTGTCAATATGTCAACAAAAATATCAAAATATTATAAATAGCAAAATTAATATTGTGAAAAACATACAATAATTTGTCGAATTTTTCAGCAAAATACCCTTGAAAAAACATATGTTCTTATGATATACTATGTTTGGAGAGTGATAATATGGTATTTAAATGCAAAAGTTTCGGATTGTTTGGAATAGATTGTTACCCTGTTGAGGTTGAGGCGTCAATTTCAAGGGGGATAGGCGCATTTGATTTGGTAGGTTTGCCTGACACAGCGGTTAAGGAAAGCCGTGACAGGGTGAGAACAGCCTTTAAAAACTGCGGTTTTGATTTTCCTATATCACGTCTGACGGTAAATCTTGCTCCGGCTGATATCAAAAAGGAAGGCCCTATTTATGACTTGCCGATATTTATGGCTATTTTAAAGGCTACAGGCAATTTGGCCATAAAACTTGACGACAGCGCATTTTTAGGAGAACTCAGTTTGGCAGGTGAAGTCAGAAGTATAAACGGTATTTTGCCTATGACTATAAAAGCAAAGGAGTGCGGAATAAAGCACCTTTACGTACCTGCGGATAACGCACAGGAAGGGGCGGTAGTTGAGGGGATAAATGTGTATCCTGTTGAGAATATTCACCAACTTATGCAGCACCTCAACAATATCGTGAGAATCAAGCCGGCGGTGAGAGTTGAAAATCCCGATATGTTTAATGCTCCTTTGCCTGACTTTGCACAGGTAAAAGGTCAGTACGAGGTTAAACGTGCTTTGGAAATTGCCGCAGCAGGTGGGCATAACGTTCTGCTTATCGGCCCTCCGGGTACAGGTAAAAGTATGCTGGCAAAGCGTATTCCCTCAATTTTGCCTGATATGACCTTTGAGGAAATTATCGAAACTACAAAGGTTCATTCCATAGCGGGAACACTTCCTGTAGGTGCGCCCTTGATTAAGGAAAGACCTTTCCGTTCACCTCACCATACGGTATCTCCTGTTGCCCTCAGCGGAGGCGGTACAAACGTAAGACCCGGTGAAATTTCTCTCGCAAATAACGGTGTGCTGTTTTTGGACGAACTTCCGGAATTTGGCAGAAAAACAATGGAAGTTTTACGTCAGCCTTTGGAGGACGGAGTGGTAACGGTGTCACGTGCCAACGGAAAATATGTGTACCCCTGCGACATAATGCTGATTGCCGCAATGAATCCTTGTCCCTGCGGATTTTTTAACCACCCAACAAAGAAATGCACCTGTTCACCTGTTCAGATACACAGGTATCTCAACAGAGTTTCAGGCCCTTTGCTGGACCGATTTGACATACATATTGAAGTACCGCCTGTTGAGTATGAGGACTTAACCTCAACTTCAAATGAGGAAAGTTCACTTGAAATAAAAAAACGTGTCAATAAGGCACGAGAGATTCAAAACAAACGCTTTGAAAAATCCCAAACCAAGTGCAACGCTAAATTATCCGATTTGGAATTTGAAAAATACTGCAATATTTCAGATGATGCAAATAATCTTTTGAAAACTGCCTTTGAGCAAATGGGACTTTCCGCAAGAGCCTATAACCGTATTATCAAAGTGGCGCGTACAATCGCAGATTTAGACAGCAGCGAAAATATTGAGGCTCACCATATTGCCGAGGCTATCCAATACCGCAGCCTTGACAGAAAGTATTGGAATAAGGAATAAATAACCCCTATGGCAACTACCACAGGGGAGAGGTTATTTTGACTGTATGTGATTTAAAAGACCTGCGCAGCCATTGTAAATATCACTAAAGGCTACTTCAAAATTTCCGCTGTACCAAGGGTCGGCAACGTCACCTTTTTTATTGGTATAGTCCATTAATTTATGCACCTTGCCCACTTTGTCAGAGCCGATAATACGGTTAATATTTCGCACATTCATACTGTCCATAGCGATTATGCAGTCGTATTTTTCGTAATCACTTGCTTTCAGTTGAACGGCTCTTTTGCTTATGTCAAAGGGAATATTGTGCTTTTCCATTTCACGCCTTGCCGGCGGATAAATCGGATTGCCCACACCTTGCCATATTTCCTCGGTACTTGTTGCACTTGAGGTGATATAAAATTCATTTTCAAGTTTTGCGTCCTTTACTAATTTTTTCATAACAAATTCAGCCATGGGACTTCTGCAAATATTTCCGTGGCATACAAACATAATTTTAGTCATTATAGCACCTGCTGTTTCAGTATTTTCTGCTTTGATTGTAGCATAATCTCAATCTAAATTCAATTACCGGCAATGTTAAATATATCGTTGAGTTTTAAGTGAAATCGTATATAATAAAAATACAGAGTATGGAAAGGAAAATTGCTATGCCAAACATAAAACAGATTCCCGAACAGGAGAATTACGAGAAAACAAAGGCAGCACTGCGTCTTATGTGCTGTTTAAATGAGGGTAAAAAATCCGGAGAGGAAAAGGGATGGTTGTCCGATGATGATGTAAGGACGCATTTTACCGCATAAGCAATAAACAATATGGAGAGTGAAAATATGGGACAGATTGCAAATCAAATGGTTGTGGATGCTTTCTACAAATTAAAGGAAAAAATTAAGGAAAAACAGAAAAATAAAGATAATATAAAAAAGAAAGATAAGAAGTAAATAATTATTCGAAAAACCGGTGAATTATTGATTATAAAAGTGATTATCAATACATTCACAAATCAGCCACTTAACATAGATTTAACATAAAAAGCCTTTTATTTTAACCTATTGGTGATATAATTGATACATAAATAAAGTAGAGGTTTTGTTATGATTTATTTTATAGAAGATGACAAAAGCATAAACGAGGCTATATTTTACACGTTGAAAAGCAGCGGTTTTGAAGTAATGGGCTTTGAAAAGCCCTCTGACTTCTGGCAGGCTGTAAAAGAAAATATCCCCAAACTGATTATCCTTGACATTATGTTGCCTGAGGAGGACGGACTTCATATACTCCGTAAACTGAGAGATACTTCTGCAACTAAAGATATTCCCATTATTATGCTGACCGCAAAAACTTCCGAGTACGACAAGGTAATCGGACTTGACAGCGGTGCCGACGATTATATGACAAAGCCCTTCTCTATGCTTGAACTTGTGTCAAGAATAAAGGCGTTACTAAGGCGCACAAACAAAACCGAAAGCAAGAAAGAGTTAAGGGTAGGCGATTTAGTTGTAAATCCTGAAAAGCACCTTATTACGGCAAAGGGAGAGAACGTCACATTAACCTACAAGGAATATCAACTTTTGCTGTTGTTTATGGAAAACAAGGGAGTAGTATTCTCAAGAGATACTCTTCTTAACCGCATATGGGGTTATGACTTTGACGGAGAAAACCGCACGGTTGATGTTCATATCAGAACGCTCCGCACAAAACTCGGTGAATGTGGCAACCTGATTGAAACCGTAAGAGGTTTTGGCTATAAGATAGGTGAAGAATATGACAAATAAAATATTCAAAAATATCTTTATCAGTTGTCTTTTAGTGCTTTTCTCAACAATAGTTATTATTTTCGGAGTAATGTATAATTTCTACGGCAACGAGTTGATGGACGAATTAAAGGACGAAATTAAAATTGTGTCAACAGGTGTGGAAAAAGGCGGAATAGAATTTCTTGAAAGCCTGAATGTTGAGGACGACAAGCGTATTACCTGGATAAATCAGGACGGTACCGTAAAATTTGACACAGACGTTACAGCCGATAAAATGGCTAACCATATTAACAGGCAGGAAATTCAGCAGGCTATGGAAAAGGGAACAGGAGAGGCAATAAGAAATTCCGATACCCTTTCCGAAAGGACAATGTATTGTGCAAAACTGATGAAAGACGGCACTGTTATCAGAGTTTCAACTAACCAATATACTATTTGGATATTGCTTTTAGATATGATTCAGCCCCTGTTTGTTGTGATTTTCATAACTCTGATTATCTCCTACTTTGTGGCTTATTTAGCCTCAAGAAAAATCGTACAGCCTATTAATGAGATAAATTTAGAGGACGCAACAGCAGTTTCAACTTACAGCGAGTTAAATCCCTTAGTGGAAAAAATCCGCACTCAAAACAAGGTTATCAGCAGTCAGATTAAGGAGTTAAAGAGAGCCCAGGCAGAGTTTTGCACTATTACAGGCAATATGAAAGAAAGTTTGATTGTTGTTGACTCTCACAAGAAAATTCTTTCACTTAACAACAGCGCAAGAACTTTATTCAATCTTCCAAAAGACGCGGAAAACCGCTATATTGACGATTTTAACATAGATAAGATTTTTCTTGACTATATAAAATCCTCACTTTTCGGAGAGCATATTTCAGAGGGGATTGAATACAATAACGCTTGGTTTGAAGTGTTCTGCAACCCTGTTTGTGTTGATGACAGAGTAAAGGGTGCAGTTGTAATTATTCTTGATGTTACCGAAAAGCACCAGCGTGAAACATTACGCAGAGAATTCTCAGCAAATGTAAGTCACGAGTTGAAAACTCCCCTTGCGGCAATTTTAGCCTCGGCAGAGGTTGTTTCTATGGAAAGCACTCCAAAGGAAACTGATATACATTTCTCAAAGAACATTATCAAGGAAACAAACCGACTTATTGCCTTGGTAAATGATATTATAAAACTTTCAAAACTTGACAGCAATTCCATTGAAACTATAACGGAAAAATTCGATTTATACAAGATAGGTCAAAGTGTTGTGGAAAGACTCCAACCTATTGCAACAGAAAATGATATTAATCTTAACTTGATTGGAGAATCTACTGTTGTAAACGGTGTGCCGGCTGTGTTGGAGGAGGTTGTTTATAACCTTGTAGATAACTCTATTAAGTATAACAAGCCCTACGGCAAGGTGGATGTAACCATCGCTCCCGTAAACGGCAGAGCCACAATAATTGTAGAGGACACCGGTATCGGCATAAGCGAAGAAGATAAGGACAGAATCTTTGAAAGATTTTACCGAGTGGATAAAAGCCGAAGTAAAGAGGTAGGCGGCACAGGTCTTGGACTTTCCATAGTAAAGCACGGTGTGGAATATCATAACGGACAACTTAAAATCGAAAGCGAAATCAACAAAGGAACAAAAATTACTGTTACATTCTGATATAAATTTCATCCAAAAACTCACTAAGGCAATTTGCTTTAGTGAGTTTTCTTATTTGATAGGAAACTTCAATTTATTGTCAAAATCGTCAGTAATTGGAAAACAATTATGCATATATGTTAATTCATCTATTTTTCCTATCAAACAAAAAATAATTCATATTGCCCGCTCAGTTGCGCCCTGTGCGCACGAGCGATGGCTAAAGAAAACGTACGCACGTGAAGTGCACGTTTTCTTTTAACATTTTTATATACACATTTAACATTTGTAATGTTTTAGTTTTTACATAAGGGGAGTAACATATGCTTGTGCAAAAGATAGCACAGAAATTTTTATAAAAGAGGTAAATAAAATGAAAAAATTTGTATGCACATTACTTGCAGGCGTTATGATGGCTTTGGCTTTTACAGGTTGCACAGGCACAGAAACTCCTGCTACGGAAACAACTGACAACGTATCAGCCGATACAACAATGACAGGTCAGATTTATCCTATCACAAGAGAGTCCGGCTCAGGTACAAGAAGCGCATTTGCAGAGTTGTTTGAAATTGTTGACGCAGACGGTAATGACGCAATCACAGAAACTGCCGAAAGCACATCATCAACATCAGTTATGATGACAACTGTTGCAGGTAACGAAAGTTCAATCGGTTATGTATCCCTTGGCTCACTTTCAGATGAAGTTAAGGCGCTTAAAATTGACGGCGCAGACTGTACTGTAGAAAACGTAAAGAGCGGTGACTACAAAATCTCACGTCCTTTCAACATTTGCTACATAGACGGTCAACTTTCAGAGCAGGCTGAAGATTTCAAATCCTTTATCCTTTCACAGGAAGGACAGGCTGTTATTGAGGAAGAGGGATATATCCCTATGGAAACAACAGAAAAATACAAGGCTTCAGGCGTAAGCGGTAAAATCACCCTTGCCGGTTCAACATCAGTTGCTCCTGTTATGGACAAACTAAAGGACGCTTATCAAAAACTGAACGCTGACGTAACTATTGAAATCCAGGAAAGCGGTTCCTCAGCAGGTATCCAGTCAGCAACAGAGGGCGCAGTTGATATCGGTATGTCATCACGTGATTTGACTGATGAAGAATCTGCAACCTTAACAACAGAACAGATTGCTTTAGACGGTATCGCAGTAATCGTAAACAAGAACAATACCATTGACGGTGCAACATCTGAAGCAATCAAATCAATTTATCTTGCTGAAACTACAGATTGGTCTGACGTAAAATAATGAAAGCTAAAGAAATAATAATGAAAATCGTGTTCCTGTTGTGTGCATGTATTTCAATTATTGCAGTAATAGCTATATGCCTTTTTATCTTCCTTAATGGCGTTCCTGCCATTGGGGAGATTGGCATAGTTAAGTTTATTTTCGGTACACACTGGAAACCTGCCTCAAATGAATTCGGAATATTCCCAATGATAGTAGGCAGTATTTACGTTACGGCAGGAGCAATCGCTATCGGAGTTCCTATAGGACTTTTGACAGCGGTTTTTCTTGCTAAATATTGCCCTCAAAGGATTTATAAGGTTATAAAGCCTCTTATAAATCTCCTTGCAAGTGTTCCCTCTATTATTTACGGCTTTTTCTGTTTGGTGGTAATTGTGCCTGTAATTCAGAGCATAACCCATACAAGCGGTAAGGGTATTTTAACTACATCAATTTTGCTTGGAGTTATGATATTGCCTACAATTATCAATACGGCAGAATCCTCAATCCGAGCAGTACCGGATATGTACTACGAGGGCGCATTGGCTTTGGGTGCTACAAAGGAAAGAAGTATTTTCAGAACGGTTATTCCTGCGGCAAAAAGCGGAATAATGTCAGGAATAATCCTTGCAGTTGGCAGAGCAATAGGAGAAACAATGGCTGTTGTAATGGTAGCCGGTAATCAGGCTGTAATTCCTAACAGTATTACAAGCGGTGTTCGTACTCTGACGAGTAATATTGTAATGGAAATGGGATACGCCGCAGGTTTGCACCGAGGTGCACTTATCGGCACAGCGGTAGTGCTGTTTGTATTTATACTTATTATCAACGTTTGCTTTTCCTTTGTTGTCAGAAAGAAGGATAAATAATGTCAAAACTAAAAACCTATTTAAAACATCCTTTCTCCCTTATAATACTTATTCTGATTTTTCTTTGCGCCCTTGTAACCGTTGCGTCGGTAGTGTTCATCATATGCTACATCTTAATCAACGGCATTCCGAACTTAACCTCTGAACTTTTCAGTCCTGTGTATAATTCAGAAAACGTATCAATGTTACCGTCAATTATCAACACAGTTTCTGTTACATTCCTGACTATGATTATTGCGGTGCCTGTGGGCATATTTTCTGCAATTTATCTTGTTGAATATTCAAAAAAAGGCAGTAAAATCGTAAAAGTTATGCGAGTAACAACAGAAACTTTAGCCGGTATTCCCTCTATCGTTTTCGGTCTGTTTGGATTTTTGGCATTTGTACTTGCCCTTGGCTGGGGCTATTCTATGTTAGCAGGAATACTTACGTTAGTTCTTATGGTACTGCCGACAATCATCCGTACCACAGAGGAAGCGCTCCTTGCTGTTCCCGATACATACAGGGAAGGCTCCTTTGGACTTGGCGCAGGAAAGCTCAGAACAATATTTAAAATTATTTTACCCTCTGCTGTTCCGGGAATTTTGTCCGGTGTAATTTTAGCAATCGGCAGAATTGTGGGCGAATCGGCAGCGCTTATTTTTACGGCAGGTACAGTTGCAGATACAGCAACTTCTCTTATGTCCTCCTCACGAACATTGTCGGTACATTTGTATTGCCTGCTGACAGAGGGACTATACACAAAACAAGCCTATGCAACTGCAGTAGTGCTGTTGCTGTTAGTGTTAATTATCAACGGAATTTCTAACTTTGCAGCAAAGAAAATCGCAAAAGTATAAGGAGATAAAATGAGTAAATTTGAAATAAAAGACCTTGTGCTCCACTACGGAGATTTCAAGGCTATAAAGGGCATTGACCTTGATATAGAAGAAAACGAAATTACAGCCTTTATCGGTCCGTCAGGTTGCGGTAAATCAACCGTGCTGAAAACCCTGAACAGAATGAACGACCTTGTTGAGGGTTGTAAAATTGACGGAGAAATTTTGCTTGACGGACAGAATATTTATAAGGATATGGACGTAAACCTTCTCCGCAAAAGGGTGGGAATGGTTTTCCAAAAGCCAAATCCTTTCCCAATGAGCATATACGATAACCTTACATACGGACCTATAACTCACGGCATCAGGAAAAAGGCGCAACTTGAGGAAATAGTTGAAACAACTTTAAAACAGGCGGCTTTGTGGGACGAGGTTAAATACCAGTTGAAAAAATCCGCCTTGGCGCTTTCCGGCGGTCAGCAACAGCGACTTTGTATTGCAAGAGCGTTGACGGTAAATCCTGAGGTAATTTTAATGGACGAGCCAACTTCTGCCCTTGACCCAATATCCACTTCAAAAATAGAGGATTTAGTCCTTGAACTAAAGGAAAAATATACAATTATAATCGTAACTCACTCAATGCAACAAGCCGCAAGAATTTCCGACAAAACTGCATTCTTTCTTTTAGGTGAGGTTATAGAATACGGTGATACACACCAAATTTTCTATCAGCCGAAAAATAAGAAAACAGAAGACTACATTTCAGGAAGGTTTGGTTAATATGCGTGATAAATTTAACAGAGAACTAAATCAGTTGTATAACGAGGTAAAGGAAATGGGAGAAAATTGCATTTATGCAGTGGAAACCGCCTCAAGGGCTATCCTTGAATCACCTCACAGCGAAGAATCTTTTACTGATATTTTAAAACAGGCAAAAACCTACGAGGAACTTATTGACCATCAGGAACGCTCAATCGACGGATTGTGTATGAGGCTTATGCTCCACCAACAGCCGGTTGCAAGTGATTTAAGAACAGTTACCTCCGCCCATAATCTGATTTTTGATATGGAAAGAATAGGGGATCAAGCCTGCGATATTGCAGAACTTGGGGAATATATCCACAAGTCCGATGAAGACTACAAACTCCATATTAACGCGCTGTTTACGGAAGTAATTTCTATGGTAAAAAAGGCGGTGGCGGCGTTTGTAAATAACGAACTGAAACTTGCCTATAATGTTATTACCGACGATGATAAGGTTGACAGCCTGTTCATTGTTGTAAAAACAGAACTTATAAATATCATCAAAAACGGCGGTGACGGTGAACTTGCCCTTGATATGCTTATGGTTGCAAAGTATCTGGAAAGGATTGCAGACCACTCGGTAAATATAGCGGAATGGGTGGTGTATTCCGTCACCGGAGAATACAATGAATAACTAATAAGTAATAGTGAATAGGTAATAGTTATAAGTAATAGTGAATAGGTAAAAAATAAGGCGGCTTTTCTTTTGAAAAGCCGTCTTTATTATCCATTATCAATTGTCAATTATCAATTTGAAAAAACTATGCCATATATTTTAAACAGTAGTTTTCGTATTTTTTCTGATACAGAGAATTTGTCTTTTTCAGGTACTTGCTCTTTTGATGCAGTCCAAGGCTTTCTCTCTGATTATCAATAACATAGATTGCAAGGTTGTTACAATGGTCGGAAATTCTCTCCAAACTTGTTGTAATATCGGAAAGTATAAATCCCATTTCAATGGAGCAACCATTGTTTTGCAGTCTTTTAATATGATTTTTATGAAGTTGCTTTTTCAAATCATCAATTACATCCTCAAGAGGACTCACATATGATGCGCTGACAAGGTCGTTGTTGATAACTGTTTTTACGGTAAGGTTGAGTATTTCCTCAACAGCATTTATCATATTCTCAATTTCAGCCTTTGCGGTGTCGGAAAATGTAAGTTCTTTTTTATGTATTTCCTCTGCGGATTTTGAAAGGCTCAATGCGTGGTCGGACAACTTTTCCAACTCGCCTATAAAGTGCAGATATTTTGAAATAGCAAGGCTGTCCTTATCGGTAATGCTCAGGCTTGAAAGCCCTATAAGATAATTGCCGATTTCATCCTCGTATTTATCGCCTTTCTTTTCGTATTCGGTTATCTGCTTGTGAGCCTTTGGGTTGTAGTCGGTTATACTTCCAAAGGCAAGTTTTAATGATTTTTCAACGTCTGAAGTCATCTCGTTTACAACTCTGTTTACGTTTTCAAGAGCAACAGCAGGAGTTGAATACAGTCTTGTATCAAGTATCTCGTACTTCTGCTCTTTCTTATCATCAGCAATAATCAAGCAGGCGATTTTCTCTAACTGTTTTGTAAAGGGGAAGAAAGTAATAGTGCAGAGTATGTTGAATATTGAATGAATAACCGCTATTCCCATAGCGCCTATTGCACTGTCAAAGAATGAAAAATCCACAAACAGGCTTACAATTTCAAATGCGCTGAGCCAGATTATCGTACCGCCGATATTGAAAACAAGATGCACAACAGCCGCACGTTTCGCGCCCTTGTTTGCGCCCACAGATGAAATCAAGGCAGTAACGCAAGTGCCGATATTCTGACCCATAATAATAGGAATAGCCGAACTGAATGTGATTTTACCTGTTGCACAAAGTGCCTGTAAAATACCCACCGACGCAGAGGAACTTTGAATAACAGCCGTCAGAACCGCACCGGCAATAACGCCCAAAATCGGGTTGGTAAACGTCAGCAGAATGTTTTGAAATTCAGGAACGTTTTTTAGGGGAGCCACAGCGTCGGACATTGTTTCCATACCGAACATAAGCACCGCAAATCCCATCAGGATTTGTCCTATATCCTTTGATGTAGAACTTTTTAGGAACATATAGCACACAATACCGATAAGTGCAAGAATAGGTGTAAAGGAACTGGGCTTTAGAAGTTGAACAAAAATATTGTCACCCTCAATACCTGTAAGGCTTAACAGCCATGAGGTAACAGTTGTACCGATATTTGCACCCATTATAACGTTGATAGCCTGTCTTAACGCCATAATGCCTGAGTTTACAAAGCCTACCACCATTACGGTTGTTGCAGAACTTGACTGGATAACGGCGGTAATCACCATACCCAGCAAAAGCCCTTTCCATTTGCTTGAGGTGATTTTTGACAGAACAGATTGCAAAGTTCCCCCTGCTCTCTTTTCAAGAGCGTCACCCATAATATTCATACCGAACAAAAACAGCGCCAGTCCGCCAATCAGACTTAATGTATCAAATATACTCATAACCCACTCCGATAGTAATTTAGTTGGTTAGATACTATCAAATACAGGTAAAATCTATAGAGTGATTTGTGTTAAATCTATGTTAAATCGAGGGTTGATTGGAAATCGTGTATTGGTATTTATCACTCTTAAAATAAGACTACATTAGGATATTTTGAAACATCAGAGGAGTATGTAAAAAATTACCCTGCTGTGGATATATACAGCAAACTTTCAACTGTTTATCTACTTATTCACTTTTCATTACTATATATTACTTCCCAAAAACTCGGCTAATTTATGGAATTACCAAAAGTCTGCCGAGTTTTCCTTAACTAATGATTAGTCATCATTATGATAATCAGAAACATTTTTTATTTGCGTGATGTAATCTCAAAAAATACAGAAACTGTCAGTGCCTTAAGATTTCATAAAAAATAATGATAGCAATTTGATAGCAATTTTAAGTGATGTTTAAAAAATTGATAGCACAAATGATAGCACTTTATTTTGATTTATCTTAATTTAGTTTGACTTAACTTTATTTAGGTGAATTTTTGTAAAGTGCTAAAACCTTAGTAAATAAGCCGTTTTAGGGCGTTTTAGGTTAATTTGGCAAAAATAAAAAGGTGGTTAAAAAACCACCTTTTATGGTCGAGGTGACATATGTTCATCTTTAGAAAACTCGGTACTCGTCGCCTGTGTCCACGTAAAGGGGAAAAGCATCATCAACGCACCTCCCTAAAAATGCTCCACCGGAGCATAAAAAGGGGAACCCAAAAAGCAAAATTGCTTTTTGGGGAGAGGAGGAGCAATATAACGAGCAGGTGATTTTAAAGAAAATTACAGCGAGTGGGATTTGCGACGACGAAACGGTCGGCTTCAAGTCAATATTGGCTCCCTTGTGTAAAGGGAGCTGTCACGAAGTGACTGAGGGATTGTAAAACTATTCATAGATGACTATTAATTTGGTAGTCGAGGTGACATATGTTCATCTTTAGAAAACTCGGTACTCGTCGCCTGTGTTCACGTAAAGGGGATAGGTTTCATCAACGCACCTCCCTAAAAATGTGCCACCGGCACATTTTCTTAGCGGTCGGATTCAAGTCCTGTCACACAAATTCAAAATAAAAAACAGGG
>JAQXSC010000098.1 GCA_029218825.1 Oscillospiraceae bacterium
CCTTGCTGCCGCAACCGCAGAATACTGCTGTACCTACCATACAAAGCGCAAGTAATAATGCTATTTTTTTCATTTTAATTACCTCTTTCTAAAATTATTATTTTATTATGCCAAGCCGAAATAGCTTAAAATATTAAAGTCTGTCGGCATTGGAATAGTGAACATAAATATTGTTGCAAACAAAAATCCCGCAATCGCAACCCCGAGAATCACGTATCTGTTTGGAAGTTGCTTGAATGTACCCACTATACCAAGCAGGAACAGAACTACCGAATAGATAACTGTTACAAGTCCGAAAGCGTCACCGTTAGCGTTGTCCTTTTTGCCCTGTTCAAGAAGCTTGTCTGCCTCTGCAATCATTTCTTTTGCATCAGTAAAATAGCTGTCTGTAAAGCCTTCCTTATCAAACGGAGAAGTGTCCTCACCCTGTTTCATTGCCCAAGTGATTGCTTGGGCAAGCTCTGCGGAACAATTATCGTTAAGAAGCTTTTCAATCTTCCAGTCATACTTTTCAGCAGCCTCAGTATCATTCTTCTCCTCAGCATAAGAAGATTCGATTAAGACGTCGCTTATTTCATTCCAGAGCATCATATCCTGCATAAGATTTTGTGCCGCTTCATTATACATTGAATTGCCCTCAGAGGAAAGTTTATTGCTTGTTGCATAATTTGTTGCCTGATTTCCTCCGTGAAGCGAACCTATCCATGACGCCCACGCAGTAGCCAACGCAGTTATTCCGAGAAAAACTGCAACAATTATTTCAAGAATTTTCTCGGGATCTCTTTTCTTTTTTATTTTTTCATTCATTACTACTCTGCCTCTTTTAGATTTGTTATCTTAAACAAATCAGAGTCCCATTTCATCAAGCTCTTTGGCTGTTTCTTCAACTAACTTTTCACATTGCTTGGCTTTTTTGCCGACGAAAGAGCCGAAGCTGAAAAGTCCGCCTGTTGCCATGTTAATCATAGTGTTTGCCGCAGCATTATCAAGACCTGCCTGTTCAGCTTTCTGCACAGAAAACTTATTAGACTCCTTGTTGAAGCCCGATTTCACAATCCACACCTGATTTTGACTGTCAAGCGGCGGAAATGTAATAATCATAGCCATACCGTGCTTTGTAAGCGATGGTTCGCCTGCTGTAAACTTCTTGTCCTTGATTGCCTCGTAAAAGCTTTCAATAGAATATGAATTTTTCGTTTTTATGCTTTTGATTTTCACTCCAAATGCCATAAAATCTCCCATTAAAATAAAGCTATCTGAGAATAAAAAAGAAATTGTGTTCTCAGATTTGTCATTTAAGTGTTAGGTGTTATCTTCTTCTAAAATTACTCTCCCCAGACATTGCCGTTTTTATCTTTGAATTTACCGCAGAGAACCATAATAAAGTCAACGAGCCAGCCGATTCCACACGCGCCGCCTGTCAACAGCCAGATAATGCCTGTGCCGATTTTTCCCGTCATAAATCTATGTACGCCGAGACCTCCCAGAAAAAATGTAATTACTGCTGCTGCACCTTTACTCATAATTTTACTCCTTTCAAAATACAAAATTATCGCAAAATATAATTTGCTGAAATCACCAAAAAGCGATTTATTAAATATTATATTCATCTGTATTACAAATTCAAAGTACCTCATCACGAAATGCATTAATTCAGCACGAACGGTTTGCGATTATTTATTATTTTGTGATATAATCAGTGTGGGTAATTTTGCGCAAGGAGCAAGTAATATGAAAATAGCGATTGTTGATGATTTAAAATCAGACAGAGATATACTGAACGAGAAATTGAATCAATACGCAAAATGCAATAACATAAAATACGAGCTTACGGATTTTTCAAGCGCCGAAGAATTTTTAGAAGATTTTGAGGTCGGTAAATTTCAGATTGTATTTCTTGATATATATATGGATAAAATCACAGGTATGGATGCTGCAAAACAAATATTTAAAGCGGACAGCCTGTGTAAAATAATTTTTCTGACCACAAGCGAGGAATTTGCCCGCCAAAGCTACAGCGTTAATGCCGTGTACTATCTCATAAAACCGATAGAAGACGAAGAATTTTTACACGCAATGGAATTATGCAAGCTTAAACCTGACTATAACGTACCGATGATAAGCATAAAGAAAAACGGCTCTGTCCACAGTATTGAAACAGAACTGATTTATTATATCGATGTTTACCAACACACAACACGGATACACCTGTGCAACAATGTAATAGAGCTTTATACAAATTTCAGCGAATTCATTGCTCCGCTTAAAAGCGACAGAAGGTTTTCTGTGTGTTCAAGGGGAATTATGGTAAATTTTCAGCACGTCAAGGACATTGAAAACGATTGTTTTATGATGAATAACGGTGAAGCTGTGCCGATAAGCAGACGAAACAAGCGAAACATTCAGGAACAGTGGTACGGCTATACATACAACAGCCTTGGAGATAAGTTATGAAAAAAGCAATACCTTTCAAAAAACACTTTGCTCTGTTAACTGCCTGTATTCTGTCGGCAGTTATGCTGACAGTCTTCTCTCTCAGTGCTGACGCATTGGAACTTCCGGAATATGAAAACGGCGTCATCACCAATATTTCAAACAGCAGTATACTTGCAAACATACCTGAAGAAACAGTTAAGCAAGGCTACGATATAAATGACTTTTCATATTTAATTGAAGTAATAGAACAGCAGGAAATGACCGTTTGCAATGGCGGAAAAAATTATACCGTACCGATTGAAATCGAATGGAGTTTTGATAATGCAGATACATCACAACTCGGATATCGTGAAATTGTCGGCAAAATAATACCGCCTGAAGGCTGTACCTTTGCAGACGGTGTAATTGATACTGTTATCATTCCCTTTACGGTAATTCCTGACTCTGATTCACCCGTTGAAATAACTGATATTTTTAATTATCAGCTTATCAAAAGCGGAGTAATGCTTGCTGTCGGCGATGAAGGCTGCTGGAACGAAACAGTTGAATACTGGTATGATTTTTTGGGCTTTGTTACAGGATATACTGAATACGGGGACGAAGCTGTACTTATCCTTGAAAGCCTTGATATAAGCGACGTAAATATAAACGCCGAGGGCGAATATACTGTTACTGCTATGTTTGCACTTGACGATGAATACAACAATAAATTTTTCATATCCGATGAACTTCGCACCATAAAAATCCCCGTCAGAATCAGCAACCCCGATAATTTTGAAATACAGATAATCGGACAGGACCCTAGTTGTTTCATGGGCGTTTATTTACATAATCAGGATAGTGAAGTTCAGATTTACTATGTTGAGAGCGAAAATGAGCTGATGCATAATAAACTGACAGAATATACCGCTTTACCTGCTGACGAAAACCTTGCAGTTGCAGGCGGAGGAATATTCCGTATTTTCAACTACAGTCTTAATTCTTACAGTCACTATTATTTTTATCTTGAATGCGGTGAAGAACGTTCAAATTACATACATATTTATTATGATGAAAATAACATTAACGTTTCTGAATTTACGGGCGGTGACCGTGACGGAGGAGACGCAGGCTCGAATTCTCTTCCCGACTATACTCTGCCGTATGGAGATGATGAATCGGCTCAGGATAATTCATCTAAAGACGAAAACAAAAAAACAGATCTGACCGAAAACGGAAAAGAAAAATCAAAAGTTTCTGAAAGTCCGAAAAAATCAACTTCTAATATTCAAAGCAGTACAAACGATTTAATGCAAAATTTCACAGCTGAATCAACAACCGTTTTTGAAAATACCACTCACAACTATGCTGAGTCACAGACTGAAATATATGATGATAACAATGATGAGGGTTACGATAATTTCACAGAAATTGTCACCGAAACAAAGGACATCATTTCAGGCTACAGATTAAATCTTTTACTGCAAAACAACGATTATGCTGTTTTTTCCAAGGGCGGTATCACTGTTCAGATTCCGAGAAACACAATAGAAAAGCTTAATGTATCAGACAATGACCGTTTCAGCGTTGAGATAATCAAGACAGATGAAAATACTGTTACTGTAACTATATTTTTTAATAACAGCGAAATCACCTTGATTGAAGGAATGAAAATTATCGCCCCGTTTGATTATGAGAGCGGCAACATCACAGTTAAAGAAGTAAACAACGGAAAAGTAATAAACAGCACTTACGATAAAGCAAGCAATACCGTAAGCTTTCTTACGGGCAAAACAGGAACTTTCAAAATAACCTGCGAAAACAGCAGCTTTGAAAATACAGATATAAATACAACTGACCAAGGCTCAAGCGGTGTTGATCTGTTCTTAATTGTCGTTGCGGTACTTGTTTTATTAACAGCTTGTGTCACAGTTGCCGTGCTTTTATTCAGGAGAAGAAAAAGATGAAAAAGAACAGTCCATTTGTCAGGTATATCGGAATTATTCTTACAATTATTCTTTCTTCACTCTTTTTCATAACAATATATTCTGTTGACAATAAATATACGCAAAGCTCTGTTCAGCCTATAGACGGTATGCTGATATTAACAGAAGATGATTTAGATAATAACCCTTCAAATTTTCTGATAAGGGGCTGGAGATTTTATCCAAACGTCTTGCTGACTCCCGAACAGTACAACGAAAATGCATCAGAATTATACAGCACATACGTTTCAATAGGAGAAAATACAGGACTTACTGACGAAAACGGAGTTGCTCCGCACGGGTACGGCACATATGTATTAACGCTTGTTCTTCCCGAAGAAACTGCAACCTACGCTTTGTATCTGCCCGAAATTTATTGTGCCTATCGTCTTTACATAGATGATGAGGAAATCATCAGTATAGGTACTCCCGAAAAAGATAATTACAATGCAGTCACAGCAAACCGAATGATAACCTTTGACCATTCCGGAAGTAATGCGGTTACTGTAATGCTTGCGGTAAACAATGAGTCATACATTTACGGAGGAATGGTTTACCCCCCCTCTTTCGGAACACCTGTTGCACTTAATTATCAGCGTGGAATAAATCTGGGCTTGTACCTTGCGGTGATTTCAATTGTAGCGTTCATTATGATTTTTTGCCTGTTCTTTGCAATAAGGCATAAACATCAGAATGCCGTGCTTTATACCCTGATGTGTTTTTTCACCATATTATTTATCGGATACCCAATTCTTCACACAGGATTTACTCTTTCCGTGTTTCCGTGGTATGCAATAGAAACAACAAGCGGATATATAGTTTTATTTCTGACAATCCTCGTTAACAACCGCATTTGCAGGGTACGTCACATAACAAATGTAATTTCTTCGGCAGTTTCTGCCGCATTCTGCATATTGATTTTTACTTACACAATGAATGCTTCATTTGTCAGCGGGGTATTTATTGATTTATTCTCAAATATTATTTTCTGCTATAAGCTTCTGACGGCAGGATACTTGCTGATAACAGGCTGGCACAGTACAAGCGAATACAATGAAAACTACAGACCTCTGTTTTATGCATCGCTGTTCTATGCAAGCTCGTGCGTCTGGGACAGAATACTTCCGATGTACGAGCCAATTTACGGAGGGAGATTTATCGAATACGGCTGTCTTGCCCTTGTGCTTTCAATCGGATTTATGCTGTTAAAAGAAATTATTCAGAGCTATTCCTATAGCATGGCTTTTGCAGAAGAAAATAAACAGATGACACGACAGCTTGCAATGCAGACTGAATATTCTGCGCAGATAAAACAGCAGTATGAGGAAAAGCGCAGGCTTATCCACGATTTCAGACAACATATCAGAGTCATCAACAGTATGGTAAATAGCAGCGACAATAATGAGCTCAAGCAATATTTATCGGAGCTTTCATATGAAATTACAAGCGATAAGGGTGCTCAAAGCATTGTTTTTTGTGAAAACACGGCAGTTGACGCACTTATCAGATATTACGCCGGAATTATGGATGAAAAAGGCATCCGCTCTCAGTTTCATCTCACAATTCCGAAAAAGCTTGACATTTCGGATGTTGAACTTTGCACTGTACTTGGAAATCTGATTGAAAATGCTGTTGAAGCCTGTGAAAATCAGAACTGCGGTGATAAATCAGTTTCAGTCAGCAGTACCGTTAAAGGCTCACATTTGTTTATAGTTATCCGCAATACCTTCAACGGTGAAATAAGGAAATTTCGCAACTGCTTTATGTCCTCAAAAGGAATCAACCGTCCGGGAATAGGAATTTCCTCGTCTATGAAGATTATTAGCAACAACAGCGGTTCAATAAACATTACAAACAACGACAGTCAATTTCAGGTTGGAATCACTCTGCCGCTGAAATCCGAAACATAAAATATAATGCGATTGCAGTGAATGAATATTTATTATTCTATACATAATAACGAAGGGTTAAATTTTCCAATAGCATCAAAACAACAAAAACGCAAATCTGATGCTCTGCGGCTCTGAATTGGCTTATCTATACGGTTTGTTAACTTTCATCAATTGTGCCAAAACCGCATAACGAGAGTTGGAACCAGATTCTGAAACTGCAAAACAAAAACTGATTAAACACTGCGTTCAAACCGTTTTTTGATATAATTTTATGTATTGAACGCGGTCTGATTTTTCGCTTTTGATGCTCATTTCAGGAATCAAAATGCTCAGCCGACACTGATAATTCCAACTATTCCGTCTGCCGCATCGTCATACAGAATTATTATATCATCAAGATATATATATATTTGAAAAGTCATAACAAATATATTCTAAGGGTTTGGAAACATAAATTCCAAACCCTTTTCTTTTAGCATGGCAAAAAAGCATTATGTTTGTGAGTATTAATTCTCAAATCCAATACCAAATATCATTTATCTGAATTTAATTAATGTGACAAAAGTCATATCGGTTTTATTTCTAAATTCACTTACAGATATTTCTGTGATATGCTAAAATCTAATTACAGAATTTGAAGGAGAGAGTTTTTATGGAAAACAATACGATATTAAAGTTTGACGGCTTGAGCAAAAAATTCGGAAACAAAACAGTAGTTGACCATATTTCGCTTGAAATAAAGGAAGGTGAGATTTTCGGTCTGCTCGGTCCAAACGGAGCAGGAAAAAGTACTACACTTAATATGGTTTGCTCACTTCTTAAGCCAACCTCAGGCAATATTGAAATTTTCGGCATGAAAACATCAAACGATATGGAGAAAATCAAAAGAAGATAGGATATATTCCTCAGGAGCTTGCAATTTACTACCTCACAGGAAAAAAGTAAGTGGCTGACATTGCAAGTTCAGCCATAAAAACACTTTGTGCTTATTCATTAAC
>JAQXSC010000099.1 GCA_029218825.1 Oscillospiraceae bacterium
AAAATATCACATTTTAAAATTATTCAAAGAAAAAAGCCCTGCAAAAGCAAGGCTTTAGTTCAATTTATATTAATACATTCCGCCCATTTCAGGTTGCGGAACTGCCGGAGGGGTCGGCTCCTTAATATCAGCAACAAGAGATTCTGTTGTAAGAACCATTGATGCTACTGATGAAGCGTTCTGGATAGCAGAACGTGTAACCTTTGTAGGGTCAACGATACCTGCCTCTACCATATCTGTATATTCCTCTGTAAGAGCATTAAATCCGTAGCCAACCTTGTTAGCCTTCTTGATGTTCTCAACGATTACGGAACCTTCAAGACCTGCATTAGAAGCAATCTGACGAAGCGGTGCTTCAAGAGATTTTAATACAATCTGTGCGCCTGTCTTTTCGTCGCCCTGTAGAGTTTCTGTATAAGCGGCAACAGCAGGAATTGTGTTCATAAGAGCGATACCGCCGCCTGCTACGATGCCTTCTTCAACGGCAGCCTTTGTAGCAGCAAGAGCGTCTTCGATTCTTAACTTCTTTTCTTTCATTTCGATTTCTGTAGCAGCGCCAACCTTGATTACTGCAACACCGCCTGCAAGTTTTGCAAGACGTTCCTGTAACTTTTCACGGTCAAAGTCGGAAGTAGTAGTTTCAATCTGTGAACGAATCTGTCCTACACGAGCCTTGATAGCCTCCTGATCGCCTGCGCCGTCAACGATAATTGTATTCTCTTTATCAACCTTAACCTGACGAGCAGTACCAAGTTGGTCAAGAGTAACATCCTTTAACTCTAAACCGAGTTCTGATGTGATAACTGTACCGCCTGTTAATGTTGCGATATCCTGTAGCATTTCTTTACGTCTGTCGCCAAAGCCCGGTGCTTTAACTGCAACGCTGTTCAGAGTACCACGTAATTTATTAAGAACCAAGTTTGTAAGAGCGTCGCCCTCAACATCCTCAGCGATAATTAAAAGTTTTCTGCCACTTTGAGCAACAGGCTCAAGTATAGGTAAAAGCTCCTGGATTGAACTGATTTTCTTATCTGTAATAAGGATTAGCGGATCGTCAAGTTCTGCTACCATTTTCTCTGTATCTGTTACCATATACGGAGCAATATAGCCACGGTCAAACATCATACCTTCAACTACTTCGCTGTAGGTTTCAGCAGTTTTGCTTTCTTCAACTGTGATAACACCGTCTGTAGAAACCTTATCCATAGCCTCAGCAATCAAGTTGCCGATAAATTCATCAGCGGAAGATACTGTAGCAACACGAGCAATATCCTTTGTACCGCTAACCTGCTGACTGTTCTCGGCAAGTGCCTTTACAGCAACGTCAACTGCATTAGCAATACCTTTTTTAAGTACCATTGGGTTTGCGCCTGCTGTTACGTTTTTCATACCCTCTGTAATAAGAGCCTGTGCAAGTAGAGTAGCAGTAGTTGTACCGTCACCTGCAACGTCATTTGTTTTGATGGATACTTCTTTTACAAGTTGTGCGCCCATATTTTCAAATGGATCGTCAAGTTCAACTTCCTTTGCGATTGTAACACCGTCATTTGTGATTAGGGGTGCACCATATTTTTTATCTAATACTACGTTTCTGCCCTTAGGGCCTAATGTGATTTTTACTGTGTCTGCAAGTTGGTCAATACCGTTTTTTAATGCTTTACGAGCTTCTTCTCCGTATGCGATTTGTTTAGCCATAATAAATTACCTCCAATTATTCTACTGTAGCAAGAATATCTGACTGACGAACGATTGTAAATTCCTCGCCGTCAATTTTAACTTCTGTGCCTGAATACTTACTTGCGATTACCTTATCGCCTACATTTAAGTACATTTCAACCTTTTCGCCGTCAACAATTCCGCCGGGACCTACAGCAACTACTGTTGCGAACTGCGGTTTTTCCTGCGCTGATGAGGTGAGTATCAGTCCGCCTACGGTTTTTTCCTCTGCTTCTTCAACCTTTAGAACTACTCTGTCTAACAATGGTTTGATTTTCATATATAATTCCTCCTTAATAATAGATACAAAATATTAATTAGCACTCTCGTATCTTGAGTGCTAATTATATTATAACCATATTTTTCAAAAAATCAAGTACTTTTTGACTTTTTTTGACTTTTCTAAAAAATTTTTCTAAATCACTACTTTTGATATATCCAAAAGATTCATAATTCCATATATAAAAGTAAGCGGTAGTCCGATTTGAACTACCGCCTATATTATTTATTTGCCAATAACATTCTGTCATTTTCAAGTTTTGCGCCTGAAACGTCCTCGAACATTTGGAGAAGATCGGGAACGGTTAGATTCTTCTTTTCCTCTCCGCTGATATCAAGAATAATTTTACCCTCGTGCATCATTATCAGACGATTACCAAGTCTTATAGCATCAGCCATATTATGGGTAATCATCAAAGTTGTAAGGTTATCCTTAGAGATAACCTCATCTGTAATCTGCAAAACTTTTGCGGCAGTTTTAGGGTCAAGAGCCGCTGTATGCTCGTCAAGGAGTAATAGTTCAGGATGATTCATCGACGCCATAAGCAAAGTAATAGCCTGTCTTTGACCGCCTGACAGCAGACCTACCTTTGTAGAAAGTCTGTCCTCTAAACCTAAATCCAAAGTGGCAAGTAATTCTTTGAAATACTTTCTGTCCTTTGCACTTATGCCCCAGCCAAGTCCACGCATTTTACCTCTGCTCATTGCAAGGGACATATTCTCCTCAATCCACATATCTGTGGCTGTGCCGATTCGAGGATCTTGGAATACACGTCCGATATACTTGGCACGTTTATATTCAGCCATTCTTGTAACTTTTTTGCCGTTAATAAGAATTTCACCGTAATCAGGAAAATATGTACCTGCTACAATATTTTGCAAAGTAGATTTACCTGCACCGTTACCGCCGATTACCGTTACGAAATCGCCGTCATTTAATGTTAAAGATACATTATCAAGAGCAACCTTTTCGTTTACAGTTCCGGCATTAAATATCTTTGTAACATTCTTAATCTCTAACATTATTCTGCCTCCTTATTAAGCACCTTTGTACGTGTAAAGTACTTTTTCTTCAAATAAGGAACAGCAAGGAATATTGCAACTACCAATGCTGAAAGCATTTTCAACAAGTCTGCATCAAGTCCCAAGAAAATTACAGTCTGATATACTATGTAATATACAATACCACCTACTATAACAGCAAACAGGTGTACTATAAAGTTGCTTGGCAATTTTGAAATAAATGCTTCGCCGATAATTACAGCAGCCAAGCCGATAACGATAGCACCACGTCCGTCGTTGATGTCGGCTTTACCGGAATACTGGGCAAGCAAAGCGCCTGAAAAAGCAACAATACCGTTAGAAAGCATTAAACCGAATACAATTCTCATATTTGTGTTAATGCCCTGCGCTCTTGCCATAGTGCTGTTACAGCCTGTAGCACGAACAGAGGAGCCGTACTTTGTGCCAAAGAACCAATAGAGGGCTATTACCAAAACAACACAGATAATTGCAAGGTAAATCAAAGCCTCGTATTTTCTCAACTGTGTAATAAGCACAGGGAAATTTCTTGCCGGCAGCGCCTGATTAGCCTTACCCATAATTTTCAGGTTTACTGACCATAAAATAAGTTGTGTTAAAATACCTGCAAGGATAGCAGGAATACCCATAAAGGTGTGGAAAATACCTGTTACTAAACCGGCAAGAAGTCCGGCAATTAATGCGCACAGCATAGAAATCCACACATTACATCCTGCCGCCATCATCATAGCACAGGTAGCCATACCTGTTACCATTGAACCGTCAACGGTAAGGTCGGCTAAATCCAATACTTTAAATGTAATGAACACACCGATAGCCATAATGCCCCATATCATACCTTGGGCAACAGCACCGGGAAGTGCATTAACAAGTCCCATAAAATTCATAAAATTCTCCATTCCGTAAAAAAGCGCATCTTGTGTGCGCTTTCTTTAGCCATCGCTCGTGCGCTCGTAGGGCGCAACTGAGCGGGCAATACAAATTATTTTTGTTTGATAGGATTTATCAGTATATCACAGTTTGTATAATTCATAATAATTCAAACAAAATTATACACTCCGTTGTAATTCCCTATCAAATAAAATGCGTAAAACTGTGCCACTCTGAAACAGAGAGGCACAGTTATGATTATGTATTATTTTACATAAAAATTATTTCATCTTCTCAAAGCCCTTTGGAGCCTTAATACCTAACTCTTTGCAAATTGTAGGATTGTATTTCTTAACAGGGTTTTCGTCATAAGCGATAGCCATTGTAGAAATGTCTTTGCCGTCCTTTAAGATTTCAACAGCCATTTCACCTGTCTTTTTACCAAGTTCGTAGTAGCTGATTGAAAGAGTAGCAACACCGCACCCCTTACAGATACCTTCCTCACCTGCGATGATAGGAGTTTTTGTAGGAAGAACTACATTGTTGATTGTTTCTGTGCAAGAAGCCGCTGTGTTATCAGTTGGGATATAGATTGCATCACAAGCAGTAGCAGCCTCAGCAACCTGTGCTACGTCTGAAGATGCGGAGAATGGGAATTCTTTAACTGTGATACCCTTTTCCTCTAAACACTCTTTTACAACCTTAACCTGATATGCTGAGTTAGCCTCTGCTGAGCAGTAAATGATACCAACTTCTTTTGCATCAGGAACGATGTCTAAAATCATCTGTGCCTGTTCCTCAAGTGGAGCAAGGTCGGAAGTACCGGAAATGTTTCCGCCTACTGTACCTGTGAAATCCTCAATTTCAAGAGCAACACCGTATTCTGTGATAGATGTGCCGAGAATTGGAATATCAACTGTAGCATTAGCAGCAGCCTGTAAAGCAGGAGTTGCGTTTGCCATAATAAGGTCAACATTCTTTGATACGAAATCGTTAACGATTGTTGTGCAGGTATTAGCCTCACCTGCAGCGTTCTGCTCGTTGAATACTACGTTATCTTTGCCTAAGCCTTCCTCAACTGCGTCCTTAAAGCCCTGGGTAGCAGCGTCAAGAGCCTCGTGAGGTGCAAGCTGACAAATACCAATGTTATAAACTTTGTTTTCCTCGCCTGTGCATCCTGTGAATACTAAAGCAGATGCAATAAGTACTGTAGCAAGGATTAATGCCATAATTTTTTTCATTATATTTCTCCTCCTCGTTTTAGCACTTTTATGTGCTAAATTATAACAACACACATTATAGAATAAAAAAAGTATATTGTCAATACATTTTTGTATAAAATGCTAATATATTACAACATTTTCTTCTCCAAGTTGATATTTAAGTTCTTTTATCATCACTTTATTCAGAGAAACCCACATATTTTTAGGGGCAATAAGTTTTTTGTCAGTATCCGTAAGATAAAATACAACAGGTGTATTGCCGTCGAATATATCAAGCACTCGCTTTGCTTTGAAATACAAATCTGTATCAAGGTTATCAATTCTCAAAAACAGCCTTTGAGGTTTGTTTTCTTTTTCAGCTTTTTGAGGTTGAATATCAGGTTGTGAATAATTCTTTTTATCTGTAACCTTTAGAATTTCTCGGCAAATAACCTTTGGCTCTTCATCTTCTCTTATGCTGATATTTCCACGTATTTCAATGGGATTGCCTTGGTTTAGGTGCATACCGAACTGACTATATACGTTTGGAAATACTATTACCTCGATAGAGCCGTACCTGTCCTCCACCTGTACAAATGCCATCATTTGATTATTCTTTGTAATCTGATTTTTTACTTTTGACACAATACAGACAATACGCACAACCTGTTGATCCCTGTATTCGTTCTGTTCCGAGTTGATAATATCCCCTATTTTATCTGACTTTGTAATGTTTATATAGTTATCGTATTCGCTGATGGGATGACCGCTTAAATACATTCCGGCAACTTCGTTTTCCATTTCCAGCAATTCGGCTTTTGGGTATTCCGCTAAATCAGGAATTTTAGGGGCAACATCCTCTTGGGAAATATCTCCAAGGTCAAAAAAGGACATTTGTCCGCTGATATTATTTTTATTTTCAAATTCAAGGTCAGCAAGGACGGTCTTTGACATAGCAAACATCTGTCGGCGGTTTGTTCCTAAATTATCTAACGCACCGCATTTTATAAGACTTTCCAAGGCTCTGCTGTTCATTGACTGTCCGTAAAGCCGTTTACAAAAATCGTAAAAACTTGTAAAAGCACCGCTTTGCCTTTCTCTGATAATTGCGTCTATAAACTGCTTTCCTAAATTTTTGATAGCAAGAAGTCCGTAACGGATATTTTTGCCTGATACAGTAAAACTGTAAAAACTTTCGTTTACACTTGGGGGCAGAATCTGTATTCCAAGATTATGACATTCCGCAATATATGAGGACAGTTTGTTTTGATTATCAAGAACGCTTGACATTAATGCCGACATATATTCTCGAGGATAATGGCATTTTAAATATGCTGTTTGGTAGGAAATTTTTGCATAGGCTGTTGCGTGGGATTTGTTGAAAGCATAGGAAGCGAAACTTTCCATTTCATCATATATGGAAATGGCGGTTTTTCTGTCAACACCACGTCTTAAACAACCCTCAACTACAATATTTCCCCTATCGTCAACTAAGCCCTCAATGAAAACCTGACGTTCCTTTTCCATAACGTCGTGTTTTTTCTTACTCATAGCACGTCGAACTATATCGGCGCGTCCAAGTGAATAACCGGCAAGTGAACGGAAAATCTGCATAACCTGTTCCTGATACACAATACAGCCGTAAGTAACATCAAGAATATCTTTTAATAAAGGATGCTTATATCGGATATGACTTGGGTTGTGGCGACAATCTATATATGTTGGAATACTGTCCATAGGACCCGGTCGATAAAGGGAGATTACAGCAATTAAATCCTCTAAAGATTCAGGCTTTAACTGTGTTAAGACGTTTTTCATTCCCTGCGATTCAAACTGGAACACGCCTTCGCTGTTGCCTGAGGACATCATCTTGAATACTGCCATATCGTTTTCATCAATGTTATCAATGGAAAAGTCGGAATCTTTTCGTCTAATCATTTTAACTGCGTCATCAATTACCGTTAAATTTCGAAGTCCGAGGAAGTCCATCTTGAGAAGTCCTAATTCCTCAAGAGTAGTCATTGTAAATTGAGTTACAATATTTCCGTCATTATTTGCAAGTGGCACATAGTTGCTTACAGGCTGTTCGGTTATAACAACACCTGCGGCGTGCATAGTTGCGTGACGTGGCATACCCTCTATAGACATTGCAATATCAATTAAATTCTTGATTGTAGGGTCGGTTTTGTATCTGTTGTTAAGTTCAGCAGACAAGGAAAGCGCTTTCTTAATAGTCATACCTATTTCCATAGGTACAAGCTTTGCGATTTGGTCAACAGTTCCGTAAGGAATAGCCAATGCTCTGCCAACGTCACGAATTGAACCGCGAGCCGCCATTGTTCCAAAGGCTATAATCTGTGCAACGTGGTCGGCACCGTACTTGTCTATTACGTAGTCGATTACCTCTCCTCGCCTATCCTTGCAAAAGTCGATATCAAAGTCAGGCATACTGACACGTTCAGGATTTAAGAAACGTTCAAAAAGCAAGTTGTATTTTATAGGGTCAACGTCGGTTATGCCGATACAATAAGCACAGAGTGAACCTGCGCCTGAACCTCTGCCGGGACCTACGGGAATACCGCTTCTTTTTGCGTATTGGACAAAATCGTTGACAATAAGATAATAGTCAACAAATCCCATTTTGTGAATAGTTGAAAGTTCATATTCAAGTCTGTCGATTAAGTCTTTACCAGCATCACCGTAATGCTTGTTCAAACCTTTGTAGCACTGTTCTCTGAAATATTCGTAGTGGTCAACACCCTCAGGCAAATGGTAATGAGGAAGTTTGCGGACACCGAATTCAAACTCAACGTTACATCTGTCTGCGATTAATTGGGTATTATCAAACGCCTGTGAAAGCCCCGGAAACAGACTGCGCATTTCCTCCTCGGATTTAAGGTAAAACTCCTCTGTTTTAAATTCCATTCTGTTATCGTCATTTACGGTTTTGTTAGTCTGAATACAAAGGAGAATGCTGTGGGTTTGAGCGTCCTCTTTTTTAATGTAGTGGGCGTCATTAGTTACAACAAGAGGTGCATCAATTTCATTTGCAATTTTTATCAAATCAGGGTTGGTTTGTAATTGTTCATCAATTCCGTGATTTTGAAGTTCTATAAAAAAGTTGTTTTTACCAAAGATTTTTTGATAATACAAAGCCTTTTCCTTGGCTGAATTATAGTCATTTTTCAAGAGTTTTTGAGGGATTTCACCTGCAAGACAGGCAGACAGGCAAATAAGTCCATCACTGTATTTTGACAAAATATCATCGTCAACACGAGGTTTATTATAAAAGCCCTCGGTAAAACCTAAGGACACCAATTTTATAAGATTTTGGTAGCCTGTGTTATTCTCACAGAGCAGTACCATATGGTAATAATCTTTGTCTAAATCAAAGGATTTATCAAATCTTGTACGAGGTGCAACATAAACCTCGCAGCCTATAATC
>JAQXSC010000100.1 GCA_029218825.1 Oscillospiraceae bacterium
ATAATGGAAGTAGCCTTAATAGGCTCACCGTTTTCGTAGAATATATTTAAATAATTCCCTGCGTCAGTTATGCCGTTTGCAGCCAAAGAACCGCTGAAAGAGTGGTCATATGTTAAAATACCATATGCAATAATAGGAACTGTCAGGAAAGCGATTAGCATTAACATACCCTGAATAAGGTCGGTGGTACATACCGCTCTGAAACCACCCATAAATGTATAAACAAGTATAACAACCGTAGCGATAATCAAGCCGATAAAGTAAACCTGATCTCCGTTGTTTTCATCGGCAAATAATTGTTTGAAAAGTTTTGCACCGCTTGAAAAAGCAGAAGCAGTATAAACGGCAAAGAAAAAAGTAATTATAATAGCAGAAACTATTTTCAAAGCGCCTTTGCTTTTGAATCTATTTTCAAAGAAACTTGGAATTGTAAGGCTGTTGCCTGATACAATAGTGTATTTCCTCAACTTTGCAGAAACAAAAAACCAGTTTAAAACAGTACCGATGAGAAGACCTAAAGCAACCCATACCTGACCTGTACCCATAAGGTAGATAGAGCCCGGTAGTCCCATAAGTAACCATCCGCTCATATCGGAAGCTTCCGCCGACAAAGCCGCAGTCCAGCCTCCAAGATTTCTTCCCCCAAGGAAATAGTCCTCGTTATTCTTTGTACTTCTTGAGTAATATACGCCGATTAAAATCATAACCAACATATAAAATGCAAAGGCACAAAGAATAATAATGTTTGATGTACTCAACATTAATATTACCCCTCACATATTAAATTTTCTTGAGAAAACTCAAAATTTAGAGCCATTATATCATAATTTTAGCGTTTTAGCAAGTAAAAGTGATAATTTATTTCTCCTTAAATTTTGTTATTTTTCCTTTATAGCATTGTTTTGAACGGATTTAGTATTATAATTATCGTAGGTATATATGGCTACTAATATTTAAGGGATGACATTTATGAATGTTACAAAGCGTACATGGGCGGAAATTTCTTTAGACAATATAAGAAAAAACTTCCACGAAATTAAAAATCAGGTTAAAGATACAAAAATCTGTTGCGTAATAAAAGCCGACGGTTACGGTCACGGCGCAGTGGAACTTGCTTGGGAATACGAAAAACTGGGAGCGGATTTTCTTGCTGTCAGCAACCTTGACGAGGCAAAGGAATTAAGGGTGAATAACATTAACCTGCCCATATTGATTTTAGGATATACCGATGTTAATTGTGCAGAGGAACTTGCGGAAAATAATATCAGCCAGGCAGTGTATTCTTTGGAGTATGCACAGGCTTTGCATAATCAGTGCAAGGAAAAAAACGTAAATGTAAATATTCATATAAAACTTGATACAGGTATGTCACGTATCGGCTTTATGTGTCAGGAGTTTCCAAGAGATAATAATTCTATAAAGGAAATTTTCCAAACCTGTTCAATGGAGCATTTTAACGTAGAGGGTGTGTTTACTCACTTCTGTGTGTCTGACGAAGGAAAAGAGGGAAATGACTTTACACAGCAACAGTATAATAATTTTACCTATACAATTTCAGAACTGAAAAATATGGGCATTAATTTCAAATATGTTCATTGTTCAAATTCCGGTGCAGTTGAAGATTATCCTGAAACCTACAACACTATGGTACGTGCCGGTATAATCCTGTACGGCTTAAAACCATCGGACAGGATAAATAATAACCTTGATATTATCCCTGCTATGACTGTAAAATCCGTAGTTGCAAATATAAAAACTATCGAAAAGGGAGCAACTGTTTCCTATGGCAGAACTTTTACCGCTCAAAGAAAAATGAAAATTGCAACAATTCCAATCGGCTATGCCGACGGATATATAAGAGCCTACAGTAAAAACGGATATATGATGATAAACGGACAGAGGGCGGATATTATAGGCAGAATATGTATGGACCAGACTATGGTTGACGTTACCGGTATAGACAACGTAAAAATAGGTGATGAGGTTATGGTATTCGGCAGCGGAGAGTTTGGAGAACAAACAGCCGACGACCTTGCCAAAGCCGCAGATACAATTAATTACGAGGTTGTATGCACAATCTCAAAACGTGTACCGAGATACTATAAAGATAAGGGAAAAATTACGAAAGTGATGTATAAAATATGAACATTTTAGTAGTTGACGGAAACAGTATTTTAAACCGTGCATTTTACGGAATACGTCCTCTTACTACAAAAAGCGGACAGCCTACAAATGCAATCTACGGTTTTCTCACAATGCTTGAAAAAATCAAGTCAGATACAAACCCTGACCGAGTTGCAATAGCCTTTGATTTAAAGGCTAAAACATTCCGCCACAAAGCCTATGAGGGGTATAAATCAAACCGCAAGGGAATGCCTGAGGAGTTAGCCGCACAGTTAGAGCCTTTGAAAACTTTGCTCACATTACTTGGCTATACTTTAGTTACCTGCGAGGGCTTTGAGGCTGACGATATTTTAGGCACGTTGAGTTTAGAGGCTGAAAAGCAGGGACATAAATGCTTTATAGCCACAGGTGACAGGGATTCTCTGCAACTTGTATCAGAAAACACAACTGTAGATTTAGCCTCAAATAAGTCAAATATTTTATACACTCCTGAAAAAATTATGGAGGACTACGGTGTAACTCCACCACAGTTGATTGATATTAAGGCTATCCAAGGCGACAGTTCCGACTGTATTCCCGGTGTTGCAGGAATCGGTCAAAAAGGCGCGGGAGATTTAATTCAGCGTTTCGGAAATCTTGACTATATATATGAAAACATTGACACTATCGACATAAAAGAGGGTGTTAGGAACAAGTTAAAGGCTGACAAGGATAGCGCCTATATGAGCCGTATGCTTGGTGAAATCCGCAGAGATGTGCCTATTGATACCGACTTTGACGGTTATAAGGTAGTAGTTTCCGACCCTGACGCTGCTTTAAGGTTTATGAGTTCTCTGGAACTTTTCAAGCTTATTGAAAAACTTGATTTAAATTCAGATAATACGGAAACAACCTTATCTGCTCCAAAGGAAAAGAAAATTATTCAGTTGGAAAAGGTTGATAATATTTCCTTAAAAGAAATATACTTTGTTTCAGAATTTGAAAACGAGGATATTTCCCTTATAATTCGTGATGATAATAAACTGCTTTCCCTTGATAATAAAGAGGAAATTAAAAGACTTCTCACCGATAAAACCGTTAATAAATATACCTTCGACAGTAAGCCTTTATTTGCATATGCAGACAAAAACGGCTTTGAAATACAGAGTTTAAAAACCGATTTGCTCCTTGGTGCGTATTTGCTACAGCCCTCAGCATCAAACTACAGCCTTGAAAATCTGTGTAAATCATATTTACTTGATTTGCCACAGGTGGATAATTCTGATAAGGAATTATATTCTGCTGTTTACTGTATGCCTGATTTATGTAAAAAGTTACTTGCAGAAGTGCAGGAAAAGGGTATGACAGACCTGTTGGAGAAAATCGAAATACCCCTTGCCAACGTACTTGCCAAAATGGAAAATATAGGATTTTCCGTTGACAAAGAGGGAATTGAAAATTACGGAAAAGTAATCGGTGAACAGATTAAAACTCTCGAAAAGGATATTTATGACCAAGTAGGTTATGAGTTTAACATAAACTCCCCAAAACAACTTGGAAAAGCGCTGTTTGAAGATATGGGACTGCCCTGCAAGAAGAAAACAAAAAGCGGTTATTCCACTAACGCAGACGTGCTTGAGGGTTTAAGATACAGTTATCCTGTGGTAGAAATGGTGTTGAGTTACCGCACTCTTGCAAAGTTGAAGTCAACCTACTGTGAGGGACTTTTAAAGGTTATCGGTAACGACGGACGTATTCATTCTAATTTTAACCAAACAGAAACACGTACAGGACGCATAAGTTCCACCGAACCTAACCTACAGAATATCCCTGTTCGTACTGAACTTGGCAGAGAAATGCGAAAATTCTTTATTGCCAAAGAGGGCTGGGTGCTGATAGATGCCGACTACAGCCAGATTGAGTTGAGAGTACTTGCAGATATTTCAAATGATGAAAATATGATAAAGGGCTTTAAAGATAACCAGGATATCCACGCAATTACAGCCTCACAGGTTTTCAATATGCCTGTAGATATGGTAACTCCCATAATGCGTAGCAGAGCAAAGGCTGTAAACTTTGGTATCGTCTATGGTATCGGTGCTTTTTCACTTGCAAAGGATATTAAGGTAACCAACAAGGAAGCCTCAAACTATATAAAATCCTATCTTGCCCACTACAGCGGAGTAGATAATTATATGAAAAATGTTGTAGAAAAGGCAAAGGAAACAGGATACGCAGTTACAATGTTCGGCAGGCGCAGATATTTGCCTGAACTTGCAACAGGCAACCATATGACACGAGCATTCGGTGAGAGAGTCGCACGAAATATGCCAATTCAAGGCACAGCCGCAGACATAATTAAAATCGCTATGGTAAATGTAGATAAACGTATTAAAGCAGAAAACCTTGACGCTCGGTTAATTCTACAGGTACACGATGAATTAATTGTAGAGGCTCCCCAAGACGAGGCTATGCGTGTTGCGATGATGCTCCAAGAGGAAATGGAAAACGCAGTAAAATTAAAAGTACCTCTGATTGCAGAGGCGTCAATGGGCAAAACTTGGTATGACGCAAAGGGATGATGTTATGAAAAAGGTTTTGTTTGTATGCACAGGTAATACCTGCCGAAGTCCCATGGCACAGGGTTTGTGCAATAAAATTGCCAAAAACCTAAACCTTGATATAGAGGCGCAAAGTGCAGGAGTTGCCACAATAAGCGGTTTGCCTGTATCCGAGAACGCAAAGGCAGTGTGTAGGGAGTACGGTGTTGACATTTCAAGTTATCGTACAAAATATATTGAGGATATTGATTTATCGCAGTTTGACAGAATATATGTAATGAGCAATTCCCACAAGGATGCGCTTATATACAAGGGTGCAGATAAAAATAAAATAACAGTCCTTGCAGAGGACAAGGGCGGAATATCCGACCCCTACGGCGGAGATTTGGAAATCTACCGAAAGTGCAGAGATGAACTTTATTCCGCTATTGAAAATTCGGTAAAAGAATTATGAGCATCAAAAAAATGACCTTAACCAATATAAGTGAAGTTGCGGAAATTGAAAGGCTCTGCTTTTCCCACCCTTGGAGCGAGGAAAGCATAAAAGACTCTTTTGATAACCCTTGCAATCACTTTTATATTTCTGAAGAAGAAAATAAAATCACAGGATATATAGGCTTGTCTGTGATAATTGACGAGGGATATATCCTGAATGTAGCCGTACACCCTGATTATCAGGGAATGGGTATCGGCAAAGAATTAGTTAAATACGTCAACGATTTTGCTGTAGAGAATAACCTTGCCTTTATAACTTTAGAGGTGCGACCCTCCAATGAAAAAGCCATCAATCTTTATACAGGTTTTGGTTTTAAAAAGGTGGGGGAGCGCAAGGATTACTACAGCAATCCCAAGGAAAACGCACTTTTGCTGACAAAATACTATATTTCTAAAAAGGAATAAAAATATGAAAATCTTATCAATAGAAAGTTCCTGCGACGAAACCGCAGCGGCTGTTGTAGAAAACGGAAGAAAAGTACTAAGTTCGGTAATTGCATCCCAGGTAGAGGAGCATAAACTCTACGGCGGAGTGGTGCCTGAAATAGCCTCTCGCAGACACGCGGAGGCAATCGTTCCTGTGGTAAATCAGGCTTTATCTGATGCCCACTGTACTATGGATGATATCGAGGCTATCGCAGTAACCCACGCACCGGGCTTAATCGGTGCATTGTTAGTGGGAGTAAATTTTGCAAAAGGTCTGTCCCTTGCAACAAATAAACCTCTTGTTCCAACCCACCATCTGCGCAGTCATATAGCATCGAACTATATTTCTAATTTAGAATTAAAACCACCCTTTTTGTGCCTTGTAGTAAGCGGTGGTCACAGCCACATTGTCCTTGTAGAGGACTACACAAAAATGAAAATAATCGGCAAAACTCGTGACGATGCGGCAGGTGAATGTTTCGATAAAGCCGCACGTACTATGGGAATGTCATATCCGGGCGGAATTGCCCTTGATAAAATTGCGGAAGAAGGCAATCCACAAGCCTTTAAATTCCCACGTCCTGTGGTAAACAACGCCCCTTATGACTTCAGTTTTTCAGGACTGAAAACTTCCGTAATAAATTTGATACATAATATGGAGCAAAGAGGCGAGGAAATTCCAAAGGCTGATATATGTGCAAGTTTCCGATTTGCGGTAGTTGATTTGCTTGTGTCAAATTTTTTAAAGGCAGCAGAGGACTACAATATAAAATCCCTTGCAGTAGCAGGTGGAGTTTCTGCAAATACCTTGCTCCGTAATCGTCTGAAAGCGGAATGTGAAAAACGCAGATACAAATTCTATCTGCCTGAAAAATCCCTCTGTACCGATAATGCCGCAATGGTAGGCTCACAAGGTTACTACGAGTATTTAAGCGGCAATATAGCCGACCTCAGCCTTAATGCTGTTGCAACTTTGCCTATTGATTACAGATAGCACGAGGTGATATAATTGCATAAAAGAATTATAGCCTTATTGTTGATTGTCTTGATTTGCATTTCCGTAAGCGGTTGCAGACAAATAAATTTCCGACAGATAATCAATGATGTGCTTTATGATGAAACTGTTGAGGAAACTTTTGAAACCGAAAGTAAAACAGATTACACCGCCGTAAAAAACGGCATAGTGTTATCTCCTTACTACGAAAGTATAGACATAACAAATTGTTACGATACATTGGATAGCGACTCCGAGAGAAAATGCTACAATGAAATAGCAAAGCACGTTACAAATATTACTTCAAAAACGGTTGATAAATACTACGCAATAGAGGAATTTAAAGTATTGAACTGCTACCTTACGGAGCGTGAACTTATAAAAGTAGTTGACGCTTTTATAGAGGACCATTCGGAAGTATTTTGGATGGTAGATTCCTATTACTATTATGTAGGAAGTGATTACGTATCCCTTCAGTTGCGTTCAATATTAACAAAAGACCAATACAAAACATATTCCAAAAGATTTAACAAGGCTGTCAGCAAAATATTGTCAGGCTTAAAGCCGAATATGAGTGAATTTGAGCGTGAGTTATATATCCACGATTACCTTGTAAATAATTGCGAGTATGACGAAAATGTTGATGTGGAAAACGACGAATTTCAATATAACGCATACGGCGCAGTAGTTGATAAATTAGCAGTCTGTGCCGGATATGCAGATGCCTTTCATTTTCTGCTGTCCTGTGTAGGCGTAAATTCCATAAACGTCAGCGGTTATTCCGACAATGAGGCTCACCAATGGAATATTGTAAACATAGATGATGAGTGGTATCATACAGACGTTACTTGGGATGATGACGGCAAAGAATATATGTATGACTATTTTAACCTTACCACCAAGCAGATTAAAAAGAGCCACACAATCAACCCTCTGTATGAGGACTGTACCGACGCCGAAGTATTGGGCGATGAAAACAACAGCCCTGAAAATTATAACTTCTATGTACCAAAATGTACCGAAACCTATTATAACTACTATATTCAAAAAGGTTCGGTATTAGAGGACATAAACCGCAATACTATGGCAGAAGATTTGACTGAAACAGCAAATAATAAGGAAAAGTATTTCCATATATATGTTGACCCCAATTACCTGAATTTCAAAACAACATATAACCAACTTTTCGGTGGTGTTTACAGTTTTCAGCACTATATTGAAAAAGCAAACAGAACTTCAAAAAACACTTTAAGCACAAGCACATATTCATTGAAAAAGAAAGAAATCAGCGTAATTACCGTTGAATTAGAGTATCTATAAGGAGAGCCTATGAAGTACGATACACAAAATTTTAAACTGATTAAAAACGAGGAGATTGCCGATGGCATATTTGACTGGATTGTTGAAAATCCAAATTTGTCAAAACTTGCACAGCCGGGTCAGTTCGCTCACGTAAAAGTTCCCGGAAAAACTTTAAGACGTCCAATTTCAATTTGTGACGCAACGGAAAATACCCTGCGCCTTGTATTTCAGGTAAAGGGCGAGGGAACAGAGATTATGTCCAAAATCAAGACAGGGGAAGAAGTGGAAATTTTAGCCCCTCTGGGCAACGGCTTTAAAATTGAAAAAGGCAAAAAATATTGCTTTATCGGTGGCGGTATCGGTGTTCCTCCAATGCTTTATGCTGCAAAACAGGCTGAAAATCCCCTTGTAATTACAGGTTTCAGAGATAAAAGCCTCGTAATTTTACAGGAGGATTTTAAGAAAAACGGTGCAGAGGTTGTGCTGACAACCGACGACGGCAGCGCAGGTGTTCACGGTTTCGTAACCGACGTGCTAAAGGAAAGATTAAGTGACATTGACGAGGTTTGTGCCTGTGGTCCAATCCCAATGCTGAAAGCGATTTCAGAGATTTGCAAGGGAAAAGTTCCCTGTCAGATTTCTTTAGAGGAGCGTATGGGATGCGGTATCGGAGCCTGTCTTGTGTGCGCATGTAAAACCAAGTTAAACGGTGAAGAGGGTTACACCCACGTTTGTAAAAACGGCCCGGTATATAACGCAGAGGAGGTAGTTTTATAATGGCAGATTTAGGTGTAAATATTTGCGGAGTTCACTTTAACAACCCCTTAATTGCGGCTTCCGGTACATTTGGTTTTGGCCACGAGTATTCCGAGTTTTACCCACTTGAAACCTTAGGAGGAATTTCCTGTAAGGGT
Organism: Oscillospiraceae bacterium; assembly: GCA_029218825.1. GTDB lineage: Bacteria > Bacillota > Clostridia > Oscillospirales > Acutalibacteraceae > Ruminococcoides. Next base: position 8,796 of record JAQXSC010000100.1, read on the forward strand.
ATTACACTAAAAAAACGTGACGGCAATCCGCCCCCACGTATTGCTGAAACCGAGGGCGGTATTCTTAATGCCGTAGGACTTCAAAACCCGGGTGTTGACCATTTTATCGAAAAAGATTTGCCTTGGCTAAAAGAACAGAATACTGTAATTATCGCAAATATTGCAGGTAATACCCCTGAGGAATATTGCCAAATGGCAGAAAAACTATCCGATTCAGACGTTGACTTTATTGAAATGAATATTAGTTGCCCCAATGTTAAAAGCGGCGGTGTTCAGTTCGGCACAAGTTGTCAGTCTGTAGGCGCAATTACCGAGGCGGTAAGAAAGCATTGTTCAAAGCCCTTAATGGTAAAGTTAAGCCCCAATGTTACCGATATTGCAGAAATTGCAAAGTCAGCGGAATTTTACGGAGCAGACGTAATTTCAATGATAAACACTTTAACAGGTATGCGTATTAATATAGACACAGGTCGTCCGATTATTCACAATAACACAGGTGGAATGAGCGGCCCTGCGGTATTTCCTGTAGCGGTGCGAATGGTATGGCAGGTAGCAAATGCCGTTAAAATCCCTATTGTTGGAATGGGCGGTATTTCAAAATGGCAGGACGCAGTTGAAATGCTTATGGCAGGAGCAACCGCTTTGCAAATCGGTACTGTTCTGTTTAACGACCCATATGCGCCAATTAAGATTAACAAAGGTCTTAATGATTTTCTTAACTCAAAGGGTATGAAATCCGTAACGGAACTGACAGGCACAATCAAACCTTGGTAATAAAATAATAGAATAAATCCATACTAACAATGGTGATATTATGTTTATGGATTTATTTAAAGTGTTTCTGGCAACTCTCGGTGCAATAGCAGTCCTGTTTTTCCTGTCAAAGTTAACGGGAAACAAGCAGATTACAAAAATGAATATGTTTGACTACATTAACGGCATAACAATCGGCTCAATCGCCGCAGAAATGGCAACTTCCCTTGAAACTGATGTGCTAAAGCCTTTGTTGGCTATGATTTTATTCGGTGTGGTAACCTACATTATTTCTGTCGTTAACAACAAGAGCATAGTTGCTCGCAGGTTAATAACAGGCAAGTCCATTGTGCTGTTGGATAAGGACAAACTTTACAGAGACAATTTCAGTAAAGTTAAAATGAATTTAACGGAGTTTCTTGAGGAATTAAGGTCACAGGGCTATTTTTCAATAGATGATGTTGAGTTAGTTGTTTTTGAGCCAAACGGTAAGTTGAGCATACTGCCCAAATCCCAAAAACGTCCTTGCACCACAGGGGATTTATCCCTTGCCGTTCCAAAGGACAGACCGGAAATTAACGTAATACTTGACGGTAAAATTCTCCAAAAGAATTTAAAACTCAGCGGAAACAACATAGAATGGCTCAATAAAAAGTTAAAAGCCAATAAACTCTTGACAGAAGATGTATTTTTGGCTACTGTTAATAATGACAACGAGATAACCTTTTATAAAAATCAGGATAATAAAAATAAAAACGATATTTTTCAATGAGGGTTTACCCTCGTACATATGAGGTAGAAATGATTATACTTGCGGTAGATTTAGGCAAAGCACGTACAGGCATTGCCATATGCGACAAAACAGAGTTACTTGCGTCGCCTCTTGAACAAATCAGCGAAAAAGATACGGAAGTTCTGCTTGATAAGATTTCAACCATAGCCTTGGAAAGAAAAGCAGAACTTATTGTAGTAGGTTTGCCGAAAAATATGGACGGCAGCGAGGGAGAGTCTGCGCAAAATGCCAGAGATTTTGCCCAAAAATTAAGGGAGAAATCAGGCTTAGACGTAAAAATGCAGGATGAACGAGGAACTACAATTACAGCCCATAAGTATCTCAACGCCACAAACACACGTGGCAAAAAACGTAAAAATGTAGTTGATTCAGTTGCTGCAACTATAATTTTGCAAAGTTTTTTAGACAGTAGGAAATAACAACATTTGTTGTTAAAAATAGAAGTTTGAAAGGAACAAGACTATGAAAAACAAAAGACTAACATCCATTGTACTTTGCCTCATACTTGTGGCAGGTACTCTGACAGGTATGGCTATGCCAAATACCGCAACAAAGGTAAATGCCGTTTCAACAGATATGGCTCAAACCTCAGCAAACCAATACGGACTTTTAGACCAAGTGGAGGGCGGTTTGATTCTCCATTGTTGGTGCTGGAGTTTTAACACAATCAAGGCAAATCTTGAAAAGATTGCAGAGGCAGGTTATACGGCAGTCCAAACTTCACCTATTTCCAAATGTTTAGTAGGTGACGGCGGCGGTATGCAGTTAAACGGCAACGGTAAGTGGTACTATCATTACCAGCCTACTGCCTACACAATCGGAAACTATCAACTTGGAACAGAGGCTGAATTTAAATCCTTATGTGAGGCTGCTCACTCCTACGGCATCAAGGTAATCGTTGACGTAGTTGCTAACCATACTACACCTGACAGAGGTGCAGTTGACAGTGAGTTAAAAAATATTCCAGGCGGTTGTTATCATAACAACGGCGGTGGAATTGACTATAAGAATCGTAAGCAGATTACTCAGAATGACTTAATCAGCCTACCTGACCTTAACACACAAAATCCAAATATCCAAAATCATATTTTGAATTTCTTAAAACAGGCTGTAGCCGACGGTGCAGACGGTTTCCGTTACGATGCCGCAAAGCATATTGAGTTGCCTGACGATGACAGTTCATATGCAAGTAACTTCTGGCCTACAGTACTTGATAATGGTTCTTCATTCCAATACGGTGAAATTCTTGAAGATGAGCACAAAACAGCCCGTTCAGACGCATATTCAAAGTTAATGCACGTAACAGCCTCAAGTTATGGTTACAAACTTCGTGAACAGATAGGCGCACGTCAGATTACGGCAAACGCTATGTCACAGTACTATATGACAGGCGTTACTCCTGACAGAATGGTAACCTGGGTAGAGTCCCACGATAACTATTGCGACAACAACACTTGGAAGGATTACAGCAATACACAAATTCGCCTTTGCTGGGCTATTGCAGTTGCACAGGGCGATACAACTTCTCTGTTCTTTAACAGACCTAACGGAAGTTCACAGACAAATATGTGGGGTAATAACAGAATCGGTGCAGCAGGCGACAACAACTACTGCGACCCTGAGGTAACTGCCGTAAACAGATTCCACAATGCAATGTACGGACAGGACAAGGAACTTAAAAACCTAAACAGCAAAGCCGTGCTGATGATTTCACGCGGCAACAGCGGTGTAACAATCATCAACTCAGGTACGGAAAGTGTATCTGTAAACACAGAAACAACTCTACCTGACGGAAAATACACAGACTATGCTCACGGCGGTACTTTCACAGTAAGCAACGGTACATTAACAGGTACTGTAGGCAAGGAGCAAATTGCAGTAATATATAAAGATGACGTAACTCACGACCCGTCGGTTTCAATCTCTTATGATGGTACCAATACAGGCGGAGAGTTCTATGACGTTGCAGAGGTTACATTAAAGTCAAATTTTGCAACTTCCGCTTATTATCAGATTAATTCAGGTAACAAAATTGCTTATAACAGCGGAGATGTAATCACTTTAGGCGAAAATATGTCAGAGGGCGAAAGCATCACTTTAACTCTATCCGCTGTAGGCGAGGAGGGTACAACTCCTGCACAGAAATCCTATGTGTTTACAAAGGTATCACGTCCTGCGTTAGTGGGAACAACCTGCGTTTATTTCGACAATTCCTCTACAAATTGGGATGAAGTTTACGTATATGTATATCGTGATAACGGCAGCGTTACCAACAACTCCTGGCCGGGCGAACCTATGACAGATTTAGGCGACGGAATCTGGGGCTATGCTATTGACGAAAGTTTCAGCGACGCATATGTAATCTTTAATAACAATAACAAGGGCAGTCAGGACCCACAAGGTCAAGGCTACACAATAAATAAGGGCGAAAAGAAAATACTTGCAAACGGAAATTGGAGCAATTATACAACTCCTACAAATCCCACTAAACCTACAACTGCTCCTACAACACAGCCTACAACTGCTCCTACTACCGTAACAACAGTGCCTAAATATTACGGGGATGCAAACTGCGACGGTATAATTACAATCCAAGACGTAACCGCAATTCAAAAGCACCTTGCAGATTTTGTATCACTATCTGTTGACGGACAGATTCTGGGAAATGTTGACGGCGGCACTCTGTCAATAAAAGACGCAACCTGTATCCAAAAATACCTTGCAGGATTTTCCACAGGTATAGGCTCTACAGGTAACAAGCATAATTAAAAATCCCTATAAAGGAGTCCGTAAATGGATAAACTAACAGAAAGAATAAACGAACTTGCAAGAAAAAAGAGAGAGCAGGGTCTGACCGATGAGGAACAGGCTGAACAAAAACTACTCTATAAAGAATACCTTGCAAGATTTCGAGGTAACTTTGAACGTCAACTTGAAAACACAGACGTTGAGTACCCAAACGGAAAGGTAGTACCCCTTTCGGAAGTAAACAAAAAGAAAAAACAGTAATTATTTCGGAGAAAGTATGTCACAGGATAAAATCATTGTAAAAGGCGCTCGTGAACACAATTTAAAAAATATTGATGTGGAAATTCCAAGGGACAAACTCGTTGTAGTAACAGGACTTTCAGGTTCAGGAAAAAGTTCTCTTGCCTTTGATACAATCTACGCAGAGGGTCAGCGCCGTTACGTTGAAAGTCTGAGTTCCTATGCACGTATGTTTTTAGGACAGTCCAACAAGCCTGACGTTGATGAAATACAGGGGCTTTCTCCTGCAATTTCAATCGACCAAAAAACCACTTCCCACAATCCACGTTCAACTGTAGGCACTGTAACAGAGATTTACGATTATCTGCGACTTTTGTATGCACGAATCGGCATACCTCACTGTCCTGAATGCGGACGTGAAATTACCCAACAAACAGTTGACCAAATTGTGGATAAGGTGCTTTCCCTTGAAAATGGTACAAAAATTCAGATAATGGCGCCGATTATAAGGGGCAGAAAAGGTGAACATACAAAGGAACTTGAAAAGGCTCGTAAATCAGGCTTTGTCCGTGTAAGGATTGACAATATTATTTACGATTTATCCGAGGAAATTAAACTTGAAAAGAACAAAAAGCACAGCATAGATATAGTAGTTGACAGACTTGTGGTAAAAGATGATATCCGTTCACGTCTTGCCGACTCTATCGAAACTGCATCAAAACTCACATCAGGTTTAATTACCGTTAATGTTTTAGGTGGAGAGGATTTACAATTTTCCCAAAACTACGCCTGTCCTGAACACGGAGTAAGCGTTGATGAACTTTCTCCCAGAATGTTCTCCTTTAATAACCCCTTTGGAGCCTGTCCCAAATGTATGGGACTTGGAGTATTTATGAAGGTTGACCCAAACCTTGTTATACCAAATCCGGAGTTGAGCATCGCACAGGGCGGTTTAAAAGGCAGCGGTTGGGCGATGGAGGGCAACTCTATTGCGTCAATGTACTTTGAGGCACTGGCTGAAAAATACAACTTTTCTTTAAATACCCCTATCTGCGAACTTCCGGAAAATATTATTGATATTCTCCTGTATGGTACAAAGGGTGAAACTTTGCATCTCCACAGAAAAATGTACTATGGTGACGAAAGAATTATGGAGCGTCCTTTTGAGGGCGTCATAAACAACCTTGAACGAAGATTCAAGGAAACCACAAGTAATTGGATAAAGGACGAAATCACAGGCTTTATGTCAGAAATCCCCTGTGACGAATGTAACGGCAAACGTCTTTCAAAGGTAAGCCTTGCCGTTACCGTAGGGGGATTGAATATCTCTGAACTTTGCGATATGTCTGTTGTTGAGGCTATTGACTTTATCAAAAATACAGAATTTTCCGAAAAAGATAAACTCATAGGCAAAGCGATTTTTAAGGAGATTTTAAGCCGATTAAACTTTTTAAACAGCGTAGGTTTAGGCTACTTAACCTTGTCACGTTCCAGCGGTACTTTAAGCGGCGGTGAAAGTCAGAGAATACGTCTTGCCACACAAATCGGCTCCTCTCTTATGGGTGTAATGTACGTACTTGATGAGCCAAGCATCGGACTTCACCAAAGGGATAACGAAAAATTGTTAGGTACTTTAAAGCACCTGCGGGACTTAGGCAATACAGTAATAGTTGTTGAACACGACGAAGATACAATGTATGCCGCAGACCACATTATTGACGTAGGTCCGGGTGCAGGTATCCACGGCGGCCATATTGTAGCCACCGGTACTGTAGAGGATATTAAGAAATCAAAAGATTCTATTACAGGTCAGTACCTCAGCGGTTTGCGAAAAATTGCCGTTCCTACAGAACGCAGAAAAGGCAACGGAAATTTTCTTGAAGTCATTGGGGCAGAGGCAAACAACCTAAAGAAAATCAACGTGAAATTTCCTCTTGGAAAATTCATATGCGTTACAGGTGTTTCAGGTTCAGGTAAAAGCTCCCTTGTAAATGAGATAGTCTATAAAAAACTTGCCACGGAATTAAACCGAGCAAAAATGAGAGCAGGTAAGCATAAAACCGTAAAAGGACTTGAGCATCTTGACAAGGTTATTAATATAAACCAAAGTCCAATCGGCAGAACTCCTCGCAGTAACCCTGCAACTTATACAGGAGTTTTCACCGATATACGCAACCTGTTTGCCAATACTCAGGATGCAAAAATGAAAGGCTATAACCAAAGCCGATTTTCCTTTAACGTAAAGGGCGGCAGGTGTGAGGCTTGTCAGGGCGACGGTATCATAAAAATCGAAATGCACTTTTTACCTGACGTTTATGTGCCTTGTGATGTCTGCAAAGGCAGACGTTATAATCACGAAACATTAGATGTAAAGTATAAGGGCAAGTCGATTTACGACGTACTTGAAATGACAGTAGAGGAAGGACTTGAGTTTTTCAGTTCAATTCCGAAAATCGCACGAAAACTCCAAACTCTCTATGACGTAGGACTTGGATATATCAAAATCGGACAGCCTGCAACCACCCTTTCCGGAGGTGAGGCTCAACGAGTAAAACTTGCAACTGAACTTGCAAAAAGACCTACAGGCAGAACGGTTTACATTCTTGACGAGCCAACTACAGGACTTCATATTGCAGACGTTCACAGACTTACCGATGTGCTGCAAAAACTTGTAGATACAGGCAACACGGTAATTGTAATCGAGCATAATCTTGACCTTATTAAAACTGCCGACCACATTATCGACTTAGGTCCCGAGGGAGGAAGTTTCGGCGGTGAAATAATCGCAGAGGGTACTCCCGAGGAAGTGGCAAAGGCTGAAGGCTCATACACAGGTAAATATTTGAATAAAGTTTTATAAATCTTTAAGGAATTGCATTTTAATGTGCAATTCCTTAATTTTTTTCATATATTATGGAGGTGAATATTTTTGGAAATAGACAGCACCATAGTTGTTTCCTTGTTGGGACTTTTAGGTTCGGCAATCGGTTCTCTCTGCGGTGTGCTGATTAACACAAAATTATCAAACTACCGTATAGAACAACTTGAAAAAAAGGTGGATAAACATAACAGCATTATCGAAAGAGTCTATAACCTTGAGCAAAAAGAGGCGGTAACCCAACAGCAGATAAAGGTCTGCGACCATAGGATAAACGATTTAGAAACAGTGATTAATAATTCTAATTAAGAAAAAAGGAGTTAATATGAATATGAAAAATTTAAAAAGCAAATTATCATCAAGAAAATTTTGGGCTCTTGTTTCAGCCTTGGTAATTTCAATCCTTGCGCTGTTTAATTGCCCTCAGGAATCGGTAGTACAGATAACAAGCCTGATTACAGCACTTGGAGCAGTAATTGCGTATATTTTAGGTGAAAGTGCTATTGATAAGGAAAGAGCAAAGAAGGACGGTAAAAATGAGTAAACGTCAGGATTTTTTGGATTTTGTAAAATCACAGGTAGGTACTGTAGGCGGTGACAAATACCGCAAATGGTATAACGAAAATGTAGGGAATATCGGCAATTATAACTGGTATTGGTGTGCTGCCGGAATTTCCTATTCAATGGCAAAAACAGAAATTGACAAATCTGTATTTATGCCTACAGCAAGTTCCTCTGCGATTTTAAATTACTTCAAAAGCATAGGAAGATTCAGACCACGTGGCACATACACCCCAAAGGGCGGTGATATAATCCTGTTCAGGTGGAGTGGCGCAACCACTCCTGCAAGTCACGTTGGAGTGGTGGAATACACAGATAAAAAGTACGTTCACACTATTGAGTTCAATTCAGGCTCTATGACTGACGGAGCAGTAGCACGTTGGAAACATCTGCTTACAAATACTTCAATAGTGGGCTATTGCGTACCTGATTTCCCCAAGGAAATTACAAAAATTAAACGTGAAAGTTATATACGTTCAAACCCTTGGCTTGATTCAAAATATCAAAGTTCAAAGATTTTGAAAACCTTAAAAGAGGGCGACCGGGTTGAATATTTATCCGATGATAAGTACGGCTGGAGCAAGATAAGATTCAAAGGTGTTGAGGGTTACATTCAAAACACAAGGCTTGAAAAGGAAAATATCTCAACATTCAGAAAAGCCACAGTTCTTAAAAATATCACCGTTAAAGGTGTAAAGACCGACGATAGGAAAAAACTTACTAAAGGCGATACAGTAACCTTTATATGCACTATCGAAAAAGGTTTACTAAAAGGTACTTCCGTAATAAGAAAAAACGGAGTGCCTTACTACATAAAGTCCAACAACATAATAATTAAATGATTCCAATAAAGGACACTTTTACCGGTGTCCTTTTGTTGTTATTTAGGTATATTTCTGTTGATTTTTGTAGCCGACAATGGTATAATTAACTGAATATATCTTTATAAGGGAAAAGAGGACTTTTTATGGCACCAAAAGTAAAATTACTTGCATATACACCAAATCCCCAGGAAGTTGTGGCAATGGCGGCAAAACTCTGCTATTCTGCCTCTGATATTGAAAATATAAAAGATGGTTTAGACGAGAAAAAAACATCTGATTTTATAGAAATGCTTTCCAATATGGGACACGGAAGTCCCTTTGAACACGCTTCCTTTACCTTTGGTATAGAGGGCATAAGCCGTGCCTGTTCACACCAACTTGTCCGCCATAGAATTGCCTCCTACAGCCAACAATCCCAGCGATATGTTGATGGTACAAAATTCGAGTTTGTAACCCCACCTGAAATCGAAAAAAACGAAAAAGCATACAAAGCCTACAAAAAGGTAATTGATATGCAGTCAGAGGCTTACAGGGAAATCCGTGACGCTCTTGTTGTAGGTTATATAAAAGAATATTCCGATAAAGAATTAAACGGCACCGACGAGGAAATAATGTCAACCTTTAAAGCAGAGAATAAGTCACAGTATTCCGCTTTTCTGAAAAAGGCAAACGAGGACGCAAGGTTTGTACTTCCAAATGCCTGTACCACTAAAATCATATGTACCTTTAACACACGCAGTCTTGAAAATTTCTTTGCTCATCGTTGTTGCAACCGCGCACAATGGGAAATCAGAATGGTAGCGGAGCAAATGCTTTTACAGTGCCTTGAGGTTGCTCCAAACCTGTTCTCAAAATGCGGCCCAAGTTGTCTGTTCGGACCTTGCCCTGAGGGAAATATGTGTTGCGGTAAGCAAAAGGAAATGAGGGAAAAGTATGGCAGGTAAGTTTATAGTTATCGAGGGTCTTGACGGCTCCGGAAAAGCCACACAAACCGAAATCCTGCGCAAATACCTACAGAAAAAGGGCCATACAGTTACAAAACTGACTTTCCCTGATTATGACAACCCAAGTTCCTCCCTTGTGAAAATGTATTTAGGAGGACAGTTAGGGGACAACCCTGCCGATGTAAACGCCTATTCTGCATCTGCTTTTTATTCCGTTGACAGAGTTGCAAGTTATCTGCAATTCTGGAAAGAGGATTACGAAAACGGCAACGTAATTCTTGCGGATCGTTACGCAACCTCAAATATTATTTACCAGATGTCAAAACTTTCCAAGGAAAAGTGGGACTCGTTTATTGAATTTCAGGAGGATTTTGAATACAATAAACTTGCCGTACCAAAGCCTGACTTGATTATTTACCTGGACGTAGAGCCTGACGTTTCCCAAAAACTCCTGTCAAAAAGATATTCAGGTGACGAAAGCAAAAAGGATTTACACGAAAAAGACGTTGACTTTCTCCTTAATTGTCGCAAATCTGCTTTGTATGCCGCAGAAAAATTAGGCTGGAAACGTATTTCCTGTACTGAAAACGGAACTATGAGAACCATTGAAGATATTTCAAATGATATAAAAAATATAGTAGAAGGATATTTATGCTAAACTTTAGAGAACCTGTCAAAGAGGACGTTCCAAGGCTTAGAGAGAATTTTGAAAAATACAGCACAATGGGCTGTGACTATAATTTTGCTAACGTTTTTCTTTGGCATAAAAAATATAATATAAAAATATGCGAAAAAGACGGATTTCTTTTAAAAGCATATTTCAAAGACGATAACACCCCTTGGGGATATTCCTTTCCAACAGGCGAGGGTGACATAAAATCAATTATTGACGAAATTTTCCTTGACGCAAAGGAACGCAACTGTAAGTTAGTGTTTACAATGCTCACAGAAGCGCAACGTGAAAAGTTAATTCAACTGACAGGCGATAATTATTCCTTTGAAGAATTAACAGGTGACGAGGATTATATATATACAAACTATGACCTTTCAACTTTGCCCGGCAAAAAATACCACAGCAAACGTAACCATATTTCAAAATTTAACCGAAACTACCCTGATTGGGAGTTTAAAATAATTAATAAAGAGAATATGGCTGACGCTATGTATGTAGTTGACGAGTGGTGCAAAAACAACAATATTGACACTTCAACCTATGATGAATACTTTGCAATAAAAGAGGCGTTTGACAATTACGAAATGTTCAAGTTCCACGGCGGTATTCTCTATGTTGATTCAACTCCTGTAGCAATGACAATGGGAGCGCAGATTAACATCAACACATTTGACGTTACCTTTGAAAAAGCCCTTACCCAATATGACGGAGCATATGCAAAAATAAATAATGAATTTGTCAAAACCCTTGTGGGTTTTGAGTTTATTAACAGGGAAGAGGATTTAGGTTTGGAATCCCTGCGTAAATCCAAACTGTCCTATCATCCTGTAGTTATCCTGAAACGCTATAACGGAGTAAGAAATGATTGATTATTCAAATGCAACCGACAATGATATTAATTCCTTAAAAGAATTATGGCTCAATAACTTTGAAGATAATCCAAAGGCTGTTGATTTGTTTTTTGACAGGATTTTTTCACCGGATATTACTTTTGTTGCCAAAGACGGCGATACCCTTGTTTCTATGGTGTACCTGCTTGATACAATGGTAAACGGTCACAAAACCGCATATCTTTACGCAGCGGCTACAGAAAAATCCTACCAAGGCAACGGCATTATGACAAATTTAGTTGACTATGCTCTGAATAATTCTAATGCAGAATTATGCGTTACACTTCCGGCCACAGCCTCTTTGTATTCTTTTTACAAAAATCTGGGCTTTACTCCCATTACCCAAAAAACTGCAACCTTTAGCAGAAAGTCCCTTGAAAATCTTGCAAAGTCATATCCAAAGGAAGAAGTTGCAGTAAGTAACTATTGTGGAATACGTAACAGAGTATTAAAGAATAATTTTCTTTTTTGGAATAATAAACACATAAATTACGCCTTTGATTACAACAGCCTTTACGGTGTAAAGGTAATCAAAAATAATTACGGCTACGTACTTTTTGACGATGATAACATATCCACAGTATATGAGATTATATGCGACGATATAAATGTTCCATATATGCTCAATGATATTTTAACCTTAACAAAAGCAGATACCTTTAATTTCCGTCTGTCTGAAAGCCAACAATATCTGCTGTCAAAAGCAGATAAGGTAAGTAAAGAAAACTACGGAATGGTAAGGTATTTGTCAGATTATAAAACAGACAATATATACGCAAATCTTTTGCTTGATTAACTGTACTGAAAGGAAGTTTACTATGATTTATTTACTACTTGCCGATGGGTTTGAAATTACCGAAGCGCTGACAACAGTTGACGTCTTGCGCCGAGCAAAACTTGACGTTAAAACAGTAGGTGTTTACGGAGATACCGTTACATCTTCCTGTAATATCAAGGTTGTTGCAGATATTACATCAAGTGAAGTTAATCTTGATAATTTAGATTGCGTAATTTTACCCGGTGGAGTTGACGGTACAAATAACCTTGATAAATCGGATTTTGTCCACAGCCTGCTTGACTACGCAGTTGCAAACGATAAATACATCTGCGCAATTTGTGCTGCACCCTCAATTTTAGGAAAAAGAGGAATACTTGACGGAAGGAACGCAACCTGTTATCCCGGCTATGAGATTAACCCCCACAAGGTCAATTATACAGGCGAACCTGCCGTATGCACAGACAAGGTTATTACCGGCAAGGGCGCAGGCTGCACAATTCAGTTCGGCTTATTAATTGCGGAAAAATTAACCTCAAAGGAAACCGCACAGAAAGTCAGCGAGGCTATGCAATGTCCGTAAAAAATCTAAAGCAAAAAAAGATTGAACTTCGAAGTAAATACAAAAAAATCCGTCAGAATATGCCTTTAGATAAAAAGCAACAACTTGATAAATCCCTGTTTGAAAACTTTGTAAACAACATTGAATACAAAAACGCAAAGACAATTCTTGCCTTTGTTTCAAAGGATATAGAGGTGGATACAACAGAGATAATCAACAAAGCCTTCAGCGATAACAAAACGGTAGCAGTACCCCTTTGCAATACTGAGGAAAAGTTGATGGATTACTACATAATCAAATCCTTTGACGACCTTGAAAAAGGCTCATACGGACTTTTAGAGCCGATTACGGACAGGTGCGAAAAAGTAACCGATTTTACTTCAAGCATCTGTATGGTGCCGGGTTTGGTATACGACCAAAGCGGTTACAGACTTGGCTTCGGCAAAGGCTACTATGACAGATTTTTAATCGATTACAGCGGTGTTACGGTAGGTGTCTGCTATTCACGTTGTATCGAACAGGAACTGCCTCGCGGATTTTACGATAAACCCATAGACTTGGTTATAACCGATAAATTTACTTTAGATACACGAAATATGTAGGAGGAAGTTATGGATAATAACAATATGCCCATTGATGAACTCAGAAAGAAAAAAGTCCAGAATTTCAAAATGCACATAAGCAACGAGGACTTGGCTGTAGGCAAGGAATACAGAGAGAACGAGGGCTATGACGTTGAGGATCATCATATCAATTCTTTTTCCGACGATGATGTAAGAGTGCAAATCAGAAAGGACTCAAAGAATTATCACAAGAGAAAGGAAAAGGAAAGAAAAAGGGAAGAAAGATTTATCGATCGCAGAAACAAGAGAGTTTTCAGAGCAATCTGGTGGGTATCTGTTGGACTTGTGGGCATTATGGTTGCAATGTTTTTAATGGTGGGTGTAAACGATTTACTTGCTATCGGCAGGTCGGAACTTAAAACCGTCACAATAAAAATCCCCCAAGACCCAACATTAGACGATGTATGCGAAGTCCTACATAATAAGGGCGTAATTTCAGAGCCGGGATTTTTCGGAATGTATGCAACAATTACTAAAAATGCCGACAGTTTTACCCAGGGCAAATACCAGATAGATACCAATATGGACTACGAGGCTATTATCAACTATCTACAGTCCTTGGCTAACCGTATGGATACTGTTAAAATAACAATTCCTGAGGGTAAAAGCGTAATTGAAATCGCCAATAGACTTAAAAAAGCAAAGATTTTAAATGACGTTGATAAATTCCTTGAACTTTGCAATTCAGACGAATTTGACGAAAGTTTTGAATTTTTGAAAAAGATAAAAAATAAGGATAAACGCTATTATAAACTCGAGGGATATTTGTTCCCTGATACCTACGAGTGTTACGTAAACGAAGATCCGGAAATGACTATCCGCAGAATGTTGAACGTTTACGAGTTAAGAACTTACACAGACCAGTATGTAGAGGGATACAAAAACGAGGTAAACGTAGCAAAGGCAATTAAGAACACCAAGTACAGTATGGATCAGATTATCACTATGGCGTCAATTATTCAGGCTGAGGCTGCCAATAAAGACGATATGTATAAGATAAGTTCCGTACTTCACAACCGCCTTGATTACGGCTCAAGTTACGATATTCACAGACTTGATTGCGACTCTACCTCCTTCTATCCTTACCGCAGTAAAAAAGCAGTTCCAAAGGATATAAGAAAAACCTTTAAGAGCAGTTACGATACCTACAAGATTAAAGGTTTACCGGCAGGCCCTATTTGCAATCCGGGTATTGAGGCTATTTTAGCGGCTATTTATCCTGACGATACCGATTATCTGTATTTCTGCCATTCAAAGAGCGGTACTCCTTATTATGCATCAAATAGTTATCAGCATAATATAAATCTATATAACAGTGGTAATGTATAATGAATAAAGTTGAAGTCTTATCTCCGGCAGGGGATTTTGAGTGTCTTGAATCAGCCGTGAAATTCGGCGCAGACGCAGTTTTTCTTGCCGGAACAGAATTTGGTATGCGAACAGCCTCTGCAAATTTTGACAATGAACAACTGAAAAAAGCCTGTGACTTTGCTCATAAAAACAACGTAAAAGTGCATCTAACCTGCAATACTCTCCCTCGTGTTGATGAGGTAGAACGTTTGCCTGAGTTTCTCCAAATTGCACAGGATTGCGGAATTGACGCCTTTATAATCGCAGACGTTGGTGTAATGGAGCTTGCAAAAAAATATGCCCCAAAGGTAGATTTGCACGTTTCCACACAGGCAGGTGTAACCAACCACCTAACTGCAAACACCCTCTATAATATGGGCGCTTCAAGAGTAGTGTTGGCAAGAGAACTTTCCTTAACGGAGATTGCAACTCTACGCGCTAAAACCCCAAAAGAACTTGAAATAGAAACTTTTGTCCACGGCGCTATGTGCGTTTCATTTTCAGGCAGATGCCTGATTTCAAGTTATATGACAGGCAGAGATGCAAACCGAGGAGATTGCGCACAGCCTTGCAGATGGAAATATCACCTTTACGAAGAGAACAGGGAGGGACAATTCTTCCCTGTAGAGGAAACCAATCAGGGAACTTTTCTCTATAATTCAAGGGATTTGTGTATGATTGAGCATATTCCTCAACTTATTGAGGCAGGAATTTCCAGCCTTAAAATTGAGGGCAGAGCAAAGTCAAGTTACTATGTTGCGGTAATAACAAACGCTTACCGTAATGCAGTTGACGAGTATTATAAAAATCCTAAGGACTTTGTTTTACCTCAGTGGATAAAAGAGGAAACCGAAAAAATCAGCCACAGAGAATACAATACAGGCTTTTACTTTGGCAAAGAGCCGGGACAGGTTACGGATAACGGCGGATATATCCGCACTTATGACGTAGTTGCCTTTTGCGATTCATCGGAGGGTAAAGTATCAAATATCACCCAACGTAACAAGTTTTTGTTGGGAGATACCTTGGACGTATTGCCCCCAAGCGGAAAGCCCTTTACAACAAAGTGTCTTAAACTTGTCAATAAGTACGGACAGGAAGTTGATTCCGCTCCTCACGCAATGGAACAGTTGATTATGACAACAGATGCCGAAATCCCAAAAGGCTCTGTAATTCGCCGAAAAAGGACTTGACAATAACTAAAAAGGGTTTTATAATTTATTCGATATAAAAAGCGTTGATGGAACGAGTAAGGATAATTGCTTTTAAGAGAACAGTCGGTTGGTGCAAGACTGTATGGCAACCCTTACAGCTACTCCGGAGCATTGTGTGACTAAGCACAACGTAAATCTGCGTTAAAGATACACGAGTGGTCGACATTGTCGGCAATTTGGGTGGTACCACAGGAGATTTGCTCTTGTCCCATTTTTGGGGCAAGAGTTTTATTTTTGTATTTTAATAAGGAGAGATAAAAAATGAAGTGGACAGGATTAAACGAATTAAGAGAAAAGTTCTTGTCTTTTATGGAGTCAAAAGGATGCCTAAGACTTGATTCTTTTTCGTTAATTCCAAAGAACGACAACAGCCTATTGCTTATCAACAGCGGTATGGCGCCAATGAAAAAATACTTTACAGGGGAAATTACTCCACCCAGAAAAAGAGTAACTACCTGCCAAAAATGTATCCGTACACCTGACATTGACGAGGTTGGTATTACCGACAGACACGGAACATATTTTGAAATGCTGGGCAACTTCTCCTTTGGCGATTATTTTAAGAGAGAGGCTACCGCTTGGGCTTGGGAGTTTTTTACGGAAGTACTTGAAATTCCAAAGGAAAAGTTGTTTGTATCTGTATATGAAGAAGATGACGAGGCTTTTGATATCTGGACAAAGGAAGTAGGAGTTGAGGAGAGCCATATGGTTCGTCTTGGTAAAGCCGACAACTTCTGGGAACACGGCAGCGGTCCTTGCGGCCCTTGCTCTGAAATCTACTATGACCGTGGAGAAGAACACGGTTGCGGTAAGGCTGACTGTAAAGTAGGTTGCGATTGCGACCGCTTTATGGAAGTGTGGAATTTGGTATTCACACAGTTTGATAATGACGGCAACAATAACTACACACCTCTTGACCATCCAAATATTGATACAGGTATGGGTCTTGAACGTCTTGCCTGTGTAATGCAGGGTGTAGATAACCTGTTCCTTGTTGATACTGTTCAGAATATTATGAAACACATTTCCAAGATTGTAGGCGTTGAATATGGTGAGTCCGATAAAACCGATATCTCACTTCGTGTAATCACCGACCATATCAGAAGTACAACATTTATGATTGCTGACGGTGTAATGCCTTCAAACGAGGGCAGAGGTTATGTACTCCGCAGATTGCTCCGCCGTGCTGCACGTCACGGTAGATTATTAGGCTACAAAGAGCCGTTCCTGTACCAAGTTTGTGATACGGTTATCAACGAAAATAAATCCGCTTATCCTGAACTTGTAGAGAAAAAGAACTTTATCACAAAACTTATTAAAGTTGAGGAGGAAAACTTCTCCAAAACTATCGACCAAGGACTTGATTTGTTACGTGAGATTATCGACAACAATTCTGTTTCCGTACTTTCAGGTGAAGATGCTTTCAAACTAAACGATACCTATGGTTTCCCAATCGACTTAACAAAGGAAATTTTAGGGGAATCAGGCATCAAGGTTGACGAGAACCGCTTTAAAGAACTTTTAAAAGAGCAGAAAGAAAGAAGCCGAAAGGCTCGTAAGAATGCCGGTGCTGATGCATGGGTGTCCGATGCTACAGATTTGTCCGACATTGTACCTACAAGGTTTGTAGGATATGATGAATACACTTCCGAGGGAATTGTAAAAGCCATTATTGTAAACGGTGAAAGAGTAGAAATGGTATCAGAGGGCGGAAGTGCAATAATCGTTACCGAGCAAACTCCTTTCTATGCAGAGTCAGGCGGACAGGTTGGCGATACAGGTACTATCACAACCGAAAACGGTACTGTTTCCGTAGATAACACTACCAAAGACCACAACGATATTTACCTTCACAGTTGTACTGTTGAAAGGGGTGCTATCGCAGTAGGGGACAAGGTTCAACTTTCCATTGACGCTGACCGCAGAGAAAAAATCCGCCGTAATCATACAGGCGCACACTTGTTACAGGCGGCTTTACGTCAGGTTTTAGGTACACACGTTGAACAGGCAGGACAACTTGTAACCGACGATTATTTCCGTTTTGACTTTACTCACTTTGAGGCTATGACAGCGTCACAACTTATTGAAGTTGAGCGTTTGGTAAACGACGTTATCCTTAATGGTATTCCTGTTGAAACCAACGAATTGCCAATCGAAGAGGCTAAAAAATTAGGTGCTATGGCATTGTTTGGTGAAAAATACGGCGATGTTGTTCGAGTAGTAAAAGCAGGAGATTTCTCTATTGAATTTTGTGGCGGTACCCATATTGACAACACAGGAAAGTTAGGTCTGTTCAAAATCCGTCAGGAGGGCTCGGTTGCAGCCGGTGTAAGACGTATTGAGGCTCTGACAGGCTATGGTGTACTTGACTATGCAAATAATATGCTTGGTATAATCGGCGAAACTGCCTCTGTGTTAAAGATTAATGACCCACGTGCATTAGTATCCGGTGCAACAAAACTTGCAGAGGAATTAAAGGAAAAGGACAAGCAAATTTCCGCACTTAACGATAAACTTTCCGCATCAAAAGTAAACGATATTATTTCCGGCGGTGTAGATGTAGAGGGCGTAAATGTTATAACAGCAAAACTTGACGGCGTTCAGGGCGACCAGTTGAGAAATATCTGCGATATGTGTATCAGCAAAAATCAGAAATCTGTTGTTGTACTATGCGGTGTAAACGGTGAAAAGGGAACTTTCGCCTGTTGCGTAGGAAAAGTGGCAAGAGATTTAGGACTAAATGCAGGTAAAATCGTAAAGGCTGTTGCGCAAATTACAGGCGGTAACGGCGGCGGTAAGCCTGATATGGCTATGGCAGGTGCAAAGGATATGTCAAAGGTTGACGATGCTCTAAATTCAGTAAAAACAATAGTAAGCGAAAGCCTGTAAAAAATTAAGCGGTGGTAATTGCCACCGCTTAATCTAATTGATAATTGATAATGGATAATTGATAATGATGCTGACTGAGGGATTGAAAACGGTTGTCATCATATCTGTAAACGCAAAAATCCCCCAACATAAGTTGGGGGAGATAATTTTGCGGAAATTATGCTCTTTCAACCTTACCTGAACGTAAGCATCTTGTGCAAGCATATACGTGTTTAGGTGAGCCGTTTACAACTGCCTTTACACGCTGAACATTTGGCTTCCATGTTCTGTTAGAACGTCTGTGTGAGTGAGAAACCTTAATACCGAAAGTTACACCCTTACCGCAGAAATCACACTTTGCCATGTGTCTGCACCTCCTTATTGAAATTACAAATTTACATAACTAACTACTGTATTATATAAGAAATCTTTAAAAAAAGCAAGTGTTTTTTAAAAATTTTTCTGCACTTGTATTTTTTATCATTATATTGTATAATCATAATGTCTAACTATCTATAATAGGAGTATTATATTATGTTGTTTCAATTAATTGGCGGACGACTGGATTTTTTGACAGCAGTTATCCAAATTTTGGCATATTTAGTGATAATTTTCCTGATACTGCCTTTCCACGAGTGGGCTCACGCATTTGTTGCAAAATGTCTTGGCGATACAGGAATGAAGTACCGCGGACGTTTAACCTTAAATCCCCTTGAACACATTGACCCAATCGGCGCTTTGTGTATGATTTTATTCGGATTCGGTTGGGCAAAGCCTGTACCGATAGACGACCGCAATTTCAAAAATCCCAAGGTGGGTATGGGCTTGTCTGCACTTGCAGGCCCTGTTGCCAATTTACTTGCGGCATTGGTAGGCGGATTGCTTTACAACCTTGTTTTGATTATAAGCCCCAACTTTCTGCCTGATTATTATATGGTTGTTTCCGTCGTTCTGTCTTTTCTTATGTTTTACACCTATGCAAACGTAACCCTTGCGGTGTTCAACCTACTTCCCATACCACCCCTTGACGGCTCAAAAATCCTGTTTATGTTTTTACCTGATAAAATCGTTTATAAAATCTACCAATACGAAAGATTTTTCTTTATCGCTGTAATTATCCTTATTTGGTTCTTGCCTATAGGCTTCATAAGTAATGTTGTTACTGATTTTATTATGGATATAGCGTCATTGCCGTTTATACCCTTTCGCTGATTAACTTTAGGAGGCAACTATGGAAACATTACCACAATTTAATTACAAGTTGCCTTGCTATGAAGGTCCCCTTGATTTACTGCTGAATCTGATTGCAAAGAATAAAATCAACATCTACGATATTCAGATTTCCGAACTGTTAGAGCAGTATATGGAACAAATCAAATTAATGCAGGAAAATCAAATGGACGTAGCCTCGGAATTTTTGACAATGGCGTCACGTTTGGTATATATAAAATCCGCTATGCTTTTGCCTAAATACGAGGATGAGGCAGAGGAACTGAAAAAAGAACTTACAGGACAACTTCTTGAATATCAGGTGTGCAGAGAAATGGCTGAAAAAATGAGCCGTATTTACGACTTTGATACATTTTTCAAATCACCCTCACCTGTAGAATTTGACCTGACTTACAACCGCAGTCATGACCCACAGGATATAGTAAAGGGTTATATTGATGCAGTAGGACGCGGAAAGCGAAAACTTCCGCCGCCTGAATCTGCTTTTTCCGGAATTGTGCAAAAGCCTGTAATTTCCGTCAGTTCAAAAATAATTACAGTTATGCGCAGACTCTGGCATGGTAAACGTGTTCGCTATAATGAACTTTTCACAGCAGTTAATCAGCGCAGTGAACTTGTAGCCACTTTCCTTGCGGTGTTGGAACTTGTTAAGGGCAAACGTGTCCGTATAGACGGAAACGGTGAAAATGCAGAAGTCTATATGCTTGATGAACGCAAATAAATCTTTGGGAGGATAATATGAGTACAATAAATTACAAAAGCGCTGTTGAGGCTATTCTGTTTGCAAGTGGCTCATCTGTTGACCCTCAAAGAATTTCCGTAGCCCTTGAAATTTCACAGGATGACGCAGTGCATTATCTTGAAGAACTTAAAAATGAATATGAAAATTCCCAAAGGGGAATAACAATAGTAAAACTAAAGGACAGTTATCAGATGGTATCCGTAAAGGAGTACGCTCCCCAAATCCGTAAGGTAATGGATTTAAAGAGAAACACTCCTCTGTCACAGGCGGCTTTGGAAGTCCTTGCGGTAATTGCCTATAATCAGCCTGTTACAAAATCTTTTGTTGAGCAAATCCGCGGAGTTGATTGTTCAGGTGTAATCGGCTCCTTGACTGCAAAGGATTTAATTGAGGAGAAGGGAAGACTTGAACTTCCCGGCAGACCCTTAATTTACGGAACAACGGAAAACTTCCTGAGGTGCTTTAATATATCCTCAATCGAGGAACTTCCACCTTTGCCTGAGGATAATCAAAAGGAAGAGCAACCAGCCGACCCTACATTATTTGACGAAGTAAATTCTGCGGAAACTGTGGAAGGTACGGTAGAAGAAATCATAGAGCAGGCAACTGCGGAGTAAAGGAGAATTTCCTTGCTTGTATTGTATATAATACTTTCAATACTTCTTTGCCTGTTTTTACTTACGCTTTTTAATATTTATGTGTACGCAGAATACAAAGACCAACTTTCATTGTGGATAAAAGTAGCCTTTGTAAAAGTGCAACTTATACCCCCAAAGCCAAAAAAGAAAAAGAAAAAACCAAAGAAAAAGAAAGTTAAGGAAAAGAAACAGGAACAAAGAACAGAAAAACAGGAAAATGCCCTTTTAAAATTTGTAAAGGAAAAGGGCATTTCAGGTGTAATAAATATATTAAAGCAAATTTCCAAACTTGCTACAGATACATTAAAGGACCTGTTTAAACGCATTACCGTTACAGAGTTTACATTAAATGTCCAAGTAGCAGGGGAGGATGCGGCAGATACGGCTATTAAGTA